>NZ_JJML01000058.1 GCF_000775285.1 Neosynechococcus sphagnicola sy1
CAGCTTCTGAAGCATCCGAAACATTGTCGTTATGCTGACTCGAACCCCAACTGCTTCGTCTAACAGATCACACAGTTCGCTCAAGGTGGCATCATTATTTGTCTCAACTAAGCCACTCAACACAGCCAGATGCTCAGCACTGAGTTTGCTGGGGGTTTGTTCTGTTCGCTGCTTCGGACGGATAGTCCCGGTCTCTCGATATTGCTTCGTTAGTTTGCGTACAAAGCTGTATGCTACATGAAACTGTTCGGCTAGCTTGCGTTGAGAGGTCTTCCCGTCTATGTATCTCTCAACTATTTTTCTCCGCAAGTCTTCAGAATATGGGCGCACGTTTATCTAGATTAACAGTGGATTCCTATATCTTACCTCGCCAGCCCTACTAGGCTGAAAAACGCTATATTTGTTCTATCTACGTCTTGGTACCCCAGTTTGAGGGTATTGTAAAAGACTACTTGCGTCTTTGTGGTAAAAATCCGCCAGGTGGATACGTAGATTGCGTAAAGCAGCTCAGAACTGTTGTACTTTCAAGAAAAGTAGTTTGCTTTTCTAGGACTATTCTTGATTCAATATTTGATTATCTTGAGGACGGTTCTTTCTGGAAAAAGACTTGGGAAATCCCTGATTCAACATCTTCAATAAATCGTCATGGCGTTGTGCATGGAGCTTTCACAGGTTTTGAAAGCGAAGTGATTTCCATAAAGTATTTGATACTGTTAGATGCGCTATCTTTTGTGATTCTCCACGATAGGATGCTAGCTAATGCATGTTGGTAGTAGAGCAATACTTAGGAGCAACTGGCAGGGCAGCTGTACAAATTTATAATATATTACTTTCCTTCATTGTCAGTGGTTTTCGATTCTACTCTCACTGACGACTTGGGCTGCATAACGTTCCCAATCACCCGCCGCACATGACCTCGAACGCCCACAGACAAACTCTCGTCGGTCGGGTGCATTGGGTTTGTTCTACGGCGATCGCCAACCGTTCTCCAGGTTCCTGGGAAATAACCCGACCTTGCAACACCAGATTTAAGGCAATTTCCAGGTTGGGATTTGGGTGGGATTGTTCTGCCAGCCATTCAGCGGCAGTTTGAATCGGTGGGTGGGTGGGGGATGTCAAAATAGCGATCTCAGGGATTGTGGCTAGCTGACTCCGCATAGGTTACTAGGAATTTACTGAGTAGTGACAGACTATGAAAAAGTCAATAATGGCATCCTTCAGCGGAACTGCATTTGCTGAGAGTGACCAAAGACCATCGATGCCACTCTTAACCTCAACATCCAATCCCTCAAACAATTGATGGGGAATTCCATTCAAGAAAGATGGGGCACTGTTGAGAGGCTTGGAACCACCAGTATCTCCATTGTTAGGGGATTTAAGCGTCACATTCAAGGGAGTCCCTGAGGCGTAGGCTTGAGTATAGGTCTTTGGAGGCTGAGTCCCAGGTTTGATCTCATCCTTAAGATCGAGGAAAAACTCCACTTTGCTTATGGTCAGCTTTTTACTGCGGAACTGGAAGGGGAATCGCTCTTTAGAAAAGTCAAGAATTAATGGTTGGGGATTATTTGGATCTTTTGGATTCAGAAACCGATGCCACTCAGTCGGAAACTCATGTTTGGTACTGAATAGTCTTGCAAGTGGAGCTTTGTCTGCATCCTTGTTTTCATCATTCCGAGCTTTTCTCGCCGCTGCTTTCAGAAGCTCTCCACCCTCGCGGGCAGTGTAGTTTATCTTGATAATCACATCGGAAATTGTGTCGAAGTCAAAGGCATTGCAGTCTTTGGGCATGTCAATTCGCCAACGAGAGATAACACCTGCACCTTCAAAAGGGAGATAGCGCTCGTCCCGGAAGCTGAGTTCAAACATGCCGCTGTCGTTTTGGGCGGTGCTGGTGGCGATCGCCTGCATAGCGGCAAAGTTCGTCACAAAGCGAGGATCATCGTTCTCTAAATCTTCAGCGTAAGCAGTTTGGGCGTTGCTGTTGATGCGGGTCTTGTTGCTTAGTAAGTTGAGCGTGCAGTTGATGCTGGTATAAGGTCCAACGACGCAGGGAATGGTGAGAGTGGCGCTCTTAATGCGGCGCATATAGTGACCGGGATAATCGGTATCAAAGAGTGCTTCCGGGAGTTCCAAGATGCAGGTTCCGGTTTCTTTCAACGCAATTAGTGCCAGTGGATTGTGAAGCATTAGCGAAATGTTTTTGGTGATTTCATATTCGCGTTTGTTTTGATCGTGATAGGCCCTCTCTAACTGCTTAAGTGCAAGATAGAGGTGTTCGCCAGATAACAGTCCTTTTCTGAGGCTATCCCAATAGCCAAACTGGATAAAGTTTGAGTTAGTTACACCTCGCTCAAAGCGGAAGCAGCGTTCGGCTTTCTTTGCCAAGTCGTAAGCAAGCTGATAGCACTGGAAGTAGAGCGTAGAAATTTCCCCTTTCATCCAGCTGTAAAGTTCTTCATTAGTGTACTTATCGCGCAGAAAATCTTCAATCGCTTGAGCATTTTCAATCTGCTGCTCGTGGTTCTTGAGTTCTTGTTCAGTAATAGCAATATGAATATCAGCAGTAGCTAATTGTTTGTCAACTTGCATAATCTCTTTCGCTGCAAGTTTGTTCTGCAAAACCCAATCCTGTTCTCGTATAACTGAAGCATTAATCATGGATGATTTAGTAGCACCATACTCATGAGACATTGCAATCCATTGAGCAATCCGACTAAAGAAGGAGGTTTGTGAAGCGAGATTTGACCCACCAAATGAAATACTACCACCAACTCCAAAAGGCGAAAACTTTGCTCCAAATGTTGGAATAGTACTAAAGGCCGCTCCTAGCGTCTCTAGCCCTGCCGCAGTTTCCTTTTGTGAATTTGCGCTTGTTAAGCTATCTATCTCTTGCTCTTCATAGGTAGTCATCTTAACCCCTTCAGCGCTTGCTAGAGCAGCGTTGCCTGTTGCTGTGGTCTCTTGAATTTGTTCATTTAATACTGGTTCCTTCGGACTATCAGTTCCAAGAAGCGTGAGGTAGTGCAGATATCGTGTAGTCGCAACTTTTCTGGACGACTCTAGTGCTGCCTTTGATGCATTCGCTTCATTAAACTGTTGTAGCTTCGTTTCTTTAACTAGGTTTAGGATTTGCACTTCCTGCCCAGCCCGGATTGCCGCAAGTTCTTCGACATCGCGCTTCTCTAATGCAGAAAGCATGGCTGCTCCGAGAGATCGCACTTCTGCACAGACCTCTAGCGCTTTTTGCAGCATGTAGCTGAAACGGTAGTAGGGCAATGGTGAACTGAGGTCAGATAAAACACTACTTAGGTCTATCCCTTTTGCCGCTGCTTGTACCAGTAATGCCGGATCGATCGGTGGCTCAAATAGGGGTAATTGACGCACAACCCCTTCAATATTCATACAGTGACGAATCTTAAACAAGCGATCGGCTACTGTGTCCCAATAACCCAGTAGTTTGTCGTTTTTGGGGATGCAGAAGTAGAAGGTATCACCAATGCCAAGTAAGCCCGTCGTCTCATTGTTGACTTGGACTGATGACGATACACTTGCGTAGGGAAACTCGTTTTCAATCGGTACTTTTGCATTGCTAAACTCATCAAGTTTGGGGCGTAGCTGAGCATAGGTTTGTGGTTTGGTTTTACCTCGCTTCGGAATATTCTGAGGGCGCGGTCCCAACAAATTGGCTGCCAGGATATACAGTTGAGTTGCTTCATTAATGGCTTCGATCGTGTCACGGCGAAAAAGCTGATCGCCCCAGGCTACCAGGTTATCAATATATTTCATCAACACACTTTTTTGATAGGCAATGAGACGCAATCGGGCAATCCGGTGAGGTTGAAAGGGATGTTGGCCCCAGTCATTCAACTGATCCACCACATTTTGCCGTTCCGGGGAGCCTTTCTTGGTTGGGTCACTCAACAGTGCCAGCATATGGTCGATTCGCAGCTTCTCCACATCCCGAAAAGGCAGCACCTTCCAGTAACGATGAGTCGTTGACTCGTTAGAGTCATCTGTGGGATCAAAAATATAGTGATACCAGCGCATAGCATTGGCAAATCGCTGATTTTGGCTTAACCGAGAAGCCAGCAGCATCGGCGCATGAAAAAAGAGTTCCCAATTGTAGAGCGAGTAGGCACCGCCAAAGGAAAAATCGATATCGTGGCGTGGATAGGGATCGTCCACGTATTTTGTTGGTTTGTAGGCATCCTTAAAGTAAAATCGTTCGCCTTCACTCCCAACAGTTCCTTCGTTGACATTCCAGTAGTGAACGAGTTTATTCCCCTCAGGTACTACAGCTTCAAAATTACCGATAGTGCCAAAGTGACCATGAGTAATACATCCTGACCCACTGGCATGGGTTGTAATTACCTGCCCCCGCCTCCATGGACTACCGATGTCTGAGTTATCTTTCCAATAATGAACCAATTGCCAAGGAAGCTGATCTGGATGACCTTCACAAGCAACCACTTCAAAATTGCCATGAAATTGACTGTCACGGACACGACTCTGAACAATCCATCCAGAACTAGTTGCAGTATCCGTGATAACTTTACCCCGATTCCAGATATTTTTGGCATTGTCTTTCCAGTAATGAACGAGCTGACTGCCCTCCAAAGCTATAACCTCGAAATTGCCATTCTGACCCGATGTAAAACTACTTTGAATGATACAACCTGGTCCCGTTGCTTGAGCGGTAATTTCTCCTTGCTTAATCCACTGTCCGTTCGCATACTGGTAATGAACAAGCGCGCTACCTTCAGGAACAACTACTTCCAGACAATTTCGGTTTGCAACTTTGAAGCTGCTTTCAATAATGGAACCCGAACCCGTCGCGCTACTAGTCACGAGTCCCTGAAGCACCCAAGGATTGTTGGAATTGGAGTTATCACGGCTGTAGTGGCGGAGGTTGCTACCCTCTAGCACAACAACTTCAAAGTTTCCAGGGCGAATTACTCCGGGTTCATGAATTAGCCTTCCGGAAAGCCGTTCAGTGATACATCCTGACCCTGTCGCTTGACTGGTAATAACCTGCGGTGACTTTTGCCAGGGCTTAGTTACATCTGAACTGTCGTGGGAGTAATGCCGAAGTTCGTTACCTTCCAGAATGACAGATTCCAGATTACCAGGACGTGCGGGTTGTGAGCCAACCTGAAATAGTTGACCAAAACCACCCTCAATTATGCAGGCAGAACCTGTAGTAGCGGTTGAAATGAGGTAGCCAGATTTCCAGGGGGAGTGGAGATAGGGATTGCCTAGGGTCTGATTATAGAGATTGAGTAGACCGGAAATACCCTGACGATTTAGCCCTTTGATAAACTCTGCAACGTAGGGATGAAAAAACGGCTCAAACTTGAGATTAATCGCTGTGGATGTATTTAGATATGTCGCAATACCGCTGAGATGGCTTAACTCAAGTGATGCCTTTGTGATTTTGAGGTTAGTCATACTTTTAATGCTCCTGAAAAACCGATTTTATTTCGGGAAGAATAGGACATGTATAGCTTTCAATCTGGGTCATATTCCAATTCCAGATTGATTGGCGATCATGCTAATTTTCTGAGTAAATACATGCTGCTCAGCCGTGACCCAGGGATTTGCCACTACCTTTTCCATCACTGAGTCAGGAGCAGGTCTGCCTAAATCGCGGCGAACATCGTAATCCTTATAAGAAACTTTATCAGAAACTCCAGGTATAACTTTTCCCGGATTTTCAACTTGGTTAACAATCCACTCATAGTATTCTCTGACTCGGACAAAATAACTATTCTGTAAGTCATGATAAAAGAATCGTGTCCTCGAAGCCTTTGCATTCTGTTGATTCAAGGGAAAAATGTGATAGCCAGGTGTTTTTTCTAGAGCAGGTTGACCTTTATAATCTGGAGCGGATGCAAACCCTAACTTGTCATGCCCAGCGTATTCCATGAAATGACTGGTTGCTAGCCAAAATATTTCTCCTTTTCCGCCTGGAACTGGAGAACTTGTCATGCTCATCGGCCAAAGCTTTTCAATTAATTCAGTATTTTTAGTTTTATCGTTGCTCCAACTAACTTTGCCGTGAACATCTTCAAGCGTAAATCTTCCCTTTAAATCTCCTGACACAAAAATAGGTAATTCAAGACTGTTGAGTTGTGAGATGAGCGATTTCATCTGAAAACTAGCGGGCGATATAAGTCCATATGTAGTGAAATCTTCGGAAATCTGCTTTGGTGTCCATTTACCCTGAACATATTGGCTCCAAGCCAAATTAATCTGCCAGTACTTCTCCGCTTGGGGTGGAAGACTTGTGCTTGCATTAGTATTAATTGTGATAGAAGTTGCAGGCGTGACTTTGGCTTTTGAGGTGAAAATAAGCCAGAATAGATATAAGCGGCGGTTCCACACCACTGGTAACAAATGAATCCCATCTGATTGCTTCTCATCGCTGCCCTGAACTCCATGAATATCTAGTTCTGCTTTCTCCCAAGGTGTCCAAACTTGGTTATCAACCAGACGGCGATAATAGTAGCTGCGAGTCATGCCCCCCTTCGTGCGAGCAAAGACATGAAGGAGGCTCTTGAAGTTTTCGGCACTGTCAAAATTGTCCTGAAAATACATCCCACAGACTTCCAGATTTGCCACCTGATCGAGCTTATATAGATAGTTCAGCAGTGCCTTTTCAGCCACTTCATCTGTGACATCATTTTGCAGTAATTCTGATTCCAGTTCTTTGAAGAAAGGGCTCTTGTCATCCCGCAATTCTGGCTCGATCCAGTTTTCAGGATACAAGAAAACTTTGCGGTTGGCTTCCCAAACGCGGTAGTTTTTTGTCCACTCCCAGCGATTTACATCAATCTGGCTAGGACGCACTCCCGGCACCAGATTGAGCAAACACTGTTGTACAAATAGTTGTACAGAAGAAATTGCCTGTTTGATGCGTGACGTAAGCATACAGGCAGACATCTCTACATCGATCAGGAAATACTCAAACAATCGATTGGCATCTGTGACGTTTGCCTGCCGAATTGCTGGTAACGTTAGAACATAAGCAACCAGTGCTGATTTTTGGCTTTCTCGTAGCTTGTCACTCAAGGGCTTTGCCACTGTTAGCCAAGTCTCTTCATCGTACTTGGCTTTAACCGTATTTTTAATGTCCTGAGCTTGTACTGAATCAGGGGCTTGGGTTGCCCAGCTAAACAATTTTGCGGCAGAGATGCCTAACTGTTGACTCAGATTTGTACAGTTTTGGAGCTTGAGTAACCATTGTTCGTCTTTGAAATCAGCCAGCGTCAAATTAAAGCCTTGGGGACTGATTAAATAATCAATCTCCTTCACATTCCATCCAGTTGCTGTCGCTAGTAGCAAAGTCAGAATTTGTAGACCACTCAGTTTAGCCAGTACGTTGATGAAATGTGTCAGTGATTGGCTAGCATCGCCAATCAAAGTTTTAATCGCTGTTTTACTGAGACCCGACCAGTCACGCAGCAGAATCTGTTTCATTGCCGCTTCAGACACCCCTAGCCAACTACTGAGCAGGCTGATGAGGTCAGTATTTTGATTGCTAATGATGGTCGACTGCTTAAGTAACTCCAGACTAAGCTGGGTTTTGTCTGCGCTGGTTGCCGCAAAGGAAAAGACATCCATCAAACCGATTTCTCCTTCTGGCAAGCTTTCTCGCAAAGCAAAGAGATTGGCTAAGCGTAACCACTGGTCAAACAAGGCAGCTTTACCTCTCGATGGATCAAGCGGTAATGTGTTGAGGTTGAAAGGTACATTTTTGTTGACATCGGCAGGGGCGGTAGGATCTTTGCCAGCAAAGTCATCTGCATGGTTGGAAAGATAAACTAACTCTTTAGCAGTAATTTTGAATGCGTTAACCAATAGGGCAATCTTATGCAGAAGTGCATAGGATTGCAGTGGCAAATCAAAACTTGTAAAGGTTTTACCAGAAAAAAAGCTGACTTTGTGGGATTGCAGCTTTGGGAGTCGAAACGCTGCTCCATTGCAGTTCAGCGATCGCCTCAACATTCGCATTTGTCCTGGCATACTCTACCTTGATGTCATAAAGTTGTCCTTCTTTCAGAGCAAGAGTGCTTTGATCAGCGATCGCTTGGTTATCAATCCAGAGCTGAAGATTACCAGTGGCACGTGTGTAAAAAGTATAGGTTTCGCTGGATGGTGCCAGCAATTTTCCAGTCCAGCGAATGCTGAAAATGGGTTGAGTAATCAATGGATGAGGAGGATTTTGACCCCCAGTTAAAACTGACCGTTGAGTCAACGAGATTGACAGCAGCAGGATCTGTAAACGTAGCATTGTTGAAATAGGTTGCCGCCAGCCCATCTCCCAGCAATGCCAAAAAATCTGCGATCGCTGGTTGGCTGGCATCGGTGTAAGCTTTCAGAATCGATTCCAGCAATACCTGCGTTACTTCACCGTCTAGCTTTAAGCTGTCACTCAAGGTCTGTTTCACCAGACTGCGACTCAGTTTGTCACGCAGGTAGGGAAGTAGACGCTCCAGCAGGTAAGCGAACTTTTGGGAGACTACTGCTGAATCGGACTTTCCTTCAGTGTTGACCGATGAGGTCAATAACTGAGTGCTTGCATCCCCTGGGTTCAAAAAATCAGCCAGACTCCTGGCAATGAACGATGCAGACACTTGAATAAAATCTGTTGACTTCTGCCGTAACTGATTCACTGCAGATCTGTAGTCCAGATCATTCGAGGCGTTAATCAGATCAGCTTGCTCGGTTGGTGTCATTAAGCCAGCAAAGGTGAGTTTTTTCGCTGTCTGGTCATAGCCAATTTTGGGTTGAACTCCCACAGGAAAAGCAATTCCGGCAGGGAGTTGGGCGAGCGGAGCGGCATAGGTTGCAGAAGTGCTCAAAATCATCTGAACAGTCTGATCGGCGATCGCAGGCTCAAATAAACTAGCCAGCTTTGAACGGGCCAATTCACCGATTGGATCGGGCACTAGTTGATTCTCTTGGGCGGTCTCTTGCAATCCCGCCTGTAATGTTTTCACGAGCAATGTCACGGCAGACGGTTGAGGTGCCAGATTAGACGATGACTCCCAGATATGCCTATAGAGATAATTAAGTTGGGCGATCGAGAATCCAGATATCTTAATCTGATGCACAATAGCAACAAAAATGGCGGTTGCTGCGGGTTCACTCGCTGGGAATGGATCACGTCCTGTCAAGGATTTGAGTGTGATTAAGTCTTTGATCTTGAGCTTTAGTGCCTTTGCTAACACCGTGTATCGATAAAGCTTAGAGACATTTTCTAGTGTCAGATGATCGTCCGGTAAGTTGACATCCGTGTAAATTAAATCCAGGTCTACGGCACTGATTTGAAATGCTGCCAATAGACTGGGGATGTGATCGGCAATCATCTGACTGCCATCTAGAACTGAGCCATCAGGCTTGGGCTTAAAGGCATCATCTTGTTTTAAAATGGCACGATTTAAAAAAAGCTTCTTGTAAAGGGAATTCTCACCCTGAGTCCCGATATTTGCCCAGAGACTTGCTAGCTTGATAAGGGGTGTATTCAAATTAATTTGAAGTTTTTTAGTTTCTGCCAACTTTTGAATCCCCACTTCATCGATAGTATCGACGTATCCCAAAGATCTCAGTGTTGTATCAAGTTCTGGCATAGTCCAACCGAGTTTACGCCACAATCGGATAAACCGCTGTATCTTCCAGGCATCTTGATCATCTAAGAAGTTGCCGTCAAGGTATTGAATCAGAGTTTTGTCCAGATCGCAGTCAGAAGTACTGGAGTAGAGAACGATCGCCCTTAAAGATTGCTCAATCAGTTGTCTAACATCATCCACACTCCAGCCAGCTTGCGTTAACTTGCTCTGAAGTATTGGGCTAAGGTTTGCAAAATTGTTTAGTATGAGATCTTGGACTTCTTTATAAGTAATCTCAGCACTTTCTAGTTTTGTGAGTGCCTGTTGACTGGGATTGATATAAAAAGTCTTGAGTAGATTAACTAGTTCGACATAGCTCAATCCAGTTCGATGTAAAAACTCTGGTACACTTGCGAACAATGCACCTGTAGCATCTGGCTTAAAGGTGACGAGAACTACCCAATCATCAGCATCAACAATGCCGTCTACTGTTAAACCATTTTTTCTGTTGAAACGCTTGAACTGCTGTTTGAGTGACGGCATCATAGGTACCGCTCAACGTCAATTGAGGATTTGCCCCGTCAGTATTCAACTTAGCTTGTAGCAGAATGACAGCGATCCCTTTTGCGTTGAGTTGTAATGTGGGAGTCAGCGTAGCATCTTCAAACCCATACAGGCGATTGACAGAAATGGTTGAAGGAGAGCCATCAAACTGTTTACTTGTAAGGATCTCAAATTCTTTGGCAGAAATACTCAACGATTCACTGGCGGCTACCAACTTCTTGATTGAACTGGTATTAAATGCCTCCACAATCGCAAAGCGACTGGAGCCTAGATGTTCCAAATACACTCGTACAATTTCCAGGAAGCGATCGAATGGCAGATTGTAGGGAAAAACTGCATTTTGTAGGTTGGTATAAGCAGTATCTTCAACATATTGAGGATTGGCACTCAGTTCCTCGGCAGTGCTATCTCCCGTATCTTTAGCTGTTGTTTCATCCAGCTTACCGAAGGCTACATAGCTTTCTAGCACTTCGTTAACCAGGTCAATGTAGGGAATGGGGGTGTTGGTGTTCTCACAGGTCAACGGAATATGAGGCAGGTCGGGACGTTTACCAACGATGCCTTTATCTGGATTGCCAATCAAATAATCCAACGGGGTTGGTTTTGCAGATTTCCTGGGCACGTCAAGGAATTGCAGCAGATCTACAAAATAGGCAGCAGGACTGTAGACCGATTGACAATGTTTACAATCACAGAAATCCAGGCTGCCAAACAGGGATGCCCAGTTGGGCACTTCTTTCAGCCCCTCGCCAACAACCATTGGATGGGCACCCGTAGCAGATTGATAAGCCATCAGTGCTAGGTGCAAACTGGTAGCGCTAGCAGCCATTGCTCGTTGATGCATTAATTCCAGTTCAGGCGCATTGATTTTGTCTCCTAGTTCTTCTTGCAACGCTCGGAAGGGCATCTGAGCCAGATCGTTAGCTGAGTTTAAGTTGCTCTCCATCAACACTTGAAACGTTTCAGGGCTAGTGCTGACGTGGAATAACCGTTGAGTCCGCTTGACTTGCGCTGTGATCTTCTGCTTCTCTTCGCTGGCTATATCGCCAAATATGAGGTTGTCGTATTTGTTTAAGAAGTTATCGATGTGGGTGCTGCGAATATCAAACTCTTCACCAATCGGAACAATACTGCTATCGGTTGAACGGTTAAAGAACTGTGCAACCGATGTAGCTGCGACATTATTGAAATGAACATCAGGCACTTTTGCAACAACATGTGCAACGGTTTCCGTGGGGAAAGCACCTTGGAGTAAACCAACAATGCTGTTAGAATATAGTGCTAGCTTCTCTTCCGGTGTCTCACCTGGAAAACCCTGGGGAATATTGTTTGCAGTTTGCTGAATGAGATTTACCAACTCCTCTGGTCTCACTCGTGCCATGCTGCGGGTAGACGGATATTGCGCTTGTATGGCACTCATCAGAGGCAGGTTGCCTTGAGTCAACGTATTCAGTTGGAAGGAAAGCTGGACTTTTTCAACCTTTCCTGCTTCCTGAAACTCAGGAAGTAACCTTAAATTTGTCCAATATTGCTCAATTTCCCCTTCATGGTTAGCAAATTGGCTCATCAGGGTTTGCTGTTGCTCGACGACAGGGAGAATTGGCGCGAGAATTTGAGTCAGGGCTGGGTTACCTTCAGCCGCAGGAGTATTTAAGATCTGATCTATGGAGATGCGATGGATCAGATCTACCGTGCGATTGAGTTCCTCGTCTGATACAAAGGCGGGAATGATATTGACATCTTGGCTACTGGCTTGTTTGAGTCCGTTTTGCAAGTTGGTGATGCTGGCGCGAGCAAGTCCGACCAGATCGATTAACCTTTGAGTTCGGGCTAAACCATAAAACACTTGGGGTTGCAGATCTTGACGAAAAGGATCGGTAGCTAGTTTGAAGGCAGCAACGATGAACTCGATTTTCTCTTGTTCAATCCCTGTCTCACGAGCAACAAAGGTAATATCGCGAAATCTTGCTTCATCAAGATCTTTCGGATTTCTCTGGAG
>NZ_JJML01000059.1 GCF_000775285.1 Neosynechococcus sphagnicola sy1
CCTTGCAGCAAAAAATCATTGGTCAAACCACCGTGCCCCTGACCCGCGATCATCTGGGGGAATCGAATTTAGGAGATTTGGTTGCCGATGCCATGTTGGAGAAAACCCAAGCCGATGGGGCTGAAATTGCCCTGATCAACAGTGGGGGACTGCGGAATGATTTGACAATTGGGCCAATTACTCTAGGCCAACTGTTGGAAGTTCTCCCCTTTGGCAACACCATTGTCCGGGTGGATCTAACCGGTGAGCAGATTTGGACAGCGCTGGAAAATGGTCTGAGTCGAATTGAAGAAGGCGCAGGTCGGTTTCCGCAGGTGAGTGGCCTCCGCATTGTCTGGAACCCTACAGCTGCCCCTGGGTCTCGGGTTGTCAGTGTCCAAGTACGACATCGGGATAGCAGTCTAGCCCCCCTCCGTCCCACCCAGATTTATCGAGTCGTCACTAACAACTTTATGGCAACGGGGGGAGATGGCTACCACGTGGTGTCTCAAGGACAAAATATCCTCGACACTGGCTTGCTACTAGTTGATGTGGTCACTGAATACATCGTGGCGCAATCGCCCCTGAAGATCCAGACAGAACAGCGGATTCTCAATCCGAGGAGCCCCTGATCAAGAGGCTTTACCCAGGCTCTCGGCATCTCCGTAAACACCTGTAGACATTTTGTAGTCTGTGTTTGACACCTTAGGAAAAGCGTTGACCAGTCGAAAAATTGACACATTGGATACAATTTAACCTTTTGTTCAGGTTAGAATAACGCCGTGTCGTTAGATAAGCAAAAATAACTATTACAGTCTAATGTCAAATCGATCCTCTGAATCCTCCCTTTCCCAGACTGCTGTTTATCAGCCTCAGCCCTTGGTACCTGAGTCGTCAACCGCCAGCAATCAGACACGGCTGGTGGAGGTGATGAAGTCTGTCTATCAAGCCAATCACCAAGCTGAGTTTTTGCATCTCCACGCTGAAACCGATCAATTGCTGGAACAACTCCAAAGCCTCAAACAGAAACGTTTGACCGCATCTTCTCCCTCAGCAATTACCTCCCACAGCCATTAATTCCCAGCGATCAGCAGCAAGGCTAGATTCCTGAGCAGAAGATCTCTCTGACAAGTTGGTCAGCACTACGGTCATTTCCAAAGATGCTTGGGATAGTCACAGCTAAGGTGAATTTCAAGCTCTCAAGATTCACCCTAGCGAATTGGGATCAATTCATAGCAGTTGCTGATATTTCTCTTGGGCTAATTGGTAGAGGGGTCGCCACACCAAGCGATTCGTCATTACCACCAGCAGAGACATGATTGCCGTCGCTGCCAACAGAAGCGGAAAGTTGCCCGTTGCAGTGGCTTGGGAAATCATCGCTCCTAACCCTGGGGTGGTAATTGTCTGCCCTCGGAACTCGACGTATTCGCTGACAATGCTAGCGTTCCAAGCACCACCCACTGCAGTGATCATGCCCGTAATCAAATAGGGAAAGATCCCTGGCAAAATCAGGGTCTGCCAGCGCTGCCAACGGGAGAGCTTATAGACCATGGCAGCCTCAAATAACTCCGCTGGAATGGATTGTGCCCCAGCAATGACATTAAAAACGGATGTACCACATGGTTCCCAGCATCATCAGGGCAATGGAACCAATCTGTAAGCCCCCCCCCGAATTGAATCAGCCCCAGTAGCAGTACGGGAAACAATGCCGTTGCCGGTACCGAGGCTGCAATTTGCACTAGGGGTTGCAAGATTTGAGCCAGTCGCGGGTTACGGCCAATGGTTACCCCCACGGGTACCGTCCACAACAGCGATAATACAAGGGCTGCAATTACCCGCAAGGCGGTGAATGCAGCCCCACCCAATACCTCCCCCCATTCCTTCGGAGCTACCAGCCGCAGCATCAGGACAGCTTCCCAGGTTCCCCACAACACTATCACGGCAACCCCACTGGTAAACAACCATCCCAACCATTGCAGCCAGAGCCGTTGCTGTTTCACGGGAGTAGTTGCCGTCGTAATTGTAAAAGCACGATTAACCCGCTGATCCAGTCCTTCCCGCAGGGGTCGCCAGAGGCGATCGCCCAAGGTTCGCAGCGTCGGCGATCGCCGGAGAAAATCTAGAATTGCCGAATGGGGACTGCTTTGGGCCTCCACCGATTCATACTTAAACTTCTCGGCCCAGGCAATCAACGGTCGCCACACCAAGAGATCGAGGAGTACGATCACCGTGATCAACACTCCTAATCCCCAGCCGATCGCCCCAAAGTCACCCCGACTAGCGGCCGCAGCTAAGAATGATCCCAGACCAGGCATGCGAAAGTTTTTGTCCCCGAGACTAAAGGACTCGATCGCCATCAGAAAAAACCACCCCCCGCTACCGACATCACACTATTCCACACCAAGCCAATCACCCCAGCGGGTAACTCCAAGGTCCAGAAGCGTTGCCAGCCATTCAGACGATAGATTTTGGCAGCTTCCTGAAGTTCGCGGGGAATGCTGGTCAGGGATTGATAAAAACTAAAGGTCATGTTCCAAGTCATGCCGGTAAAAATCAGCAAAATCGCTGCAATCTCTACCCCAATACGCTGTCCAGGGAACAGGGCAATCAGCGCCAGCACTACCCCTGGGAGAAAGGACAAGACTGGAATCGATTGCAAAATATCCAGCAGCGGTAAGAGCACCAAGGCTGCGACTTTGGAACGGTAGGCAGCGTAGGCATAGATCAGGGTAAATCCCAAGGACAAGCCATAGGCCACCAGCATTCGTACCAGGGTTTGAGCCGTATATCCCGGCAACACGCTGAGATCGGTGGAAATTTTCAGGTTGGTGTCATAGCTGCCCTGGAACTGATCGGCGATTTTGACAATTGCCAGAATCAAGGCCAAAATCGCCAGCAGCAGCAGTCCATCTTGCCAGGTCCAGCTAACCCGTCCTGGCGCTTGGTTAGCAGGGGTAAGGGGTCGAGTCATGGGGAAAAGAAGGAGAAGAGTAAAAATCGCTAGGGGTTGGTTACAACCAGTTCGGGAGTTGTTGCAGCTTCAAGGAAAATTTCACCGGACGGTTCATCATAGCTGTAGAGCTCGGCATATCGCCCCCAGTCAATGGCGGTGTTAAATTGCCGCTGGGCTTCCTTGGCCGTGAAATGGGGTTCTAGGATATCCAGAATTAATTCTTCCGGCAGACGTTGATCCCGCTTGGCCTGGAGGAGACGATAAATTTGCTGTACCAGTCGAATATGGGCAAGGAGTTGGGTACGGACAATGTGTTTGCGCTCGTCAATGCCACTGCTGATAAATTGCTGGCCCACCGAGCTAAGACTGATATCACCTTCCCGCACGGCCACTAAGTCCAGAAATTGGGCGGCTTCCACAATCGGCAGCATGTCATCCACTTCCATCAAGAACTCCTGGGCTAGCCGGTAGAGATCGCCTTGGCGGTCTTCTAGGAGTTCCAAGAAACCCGCAATGGAGCCAATGCGTACCGATGGCAGGGACTGATATTTGGTAGGTTCCGGGCTTGGTTCATGGGGGGTCGAAACCGGAGCAGGGGGTTCAATTTCCTGAAGATCAGGATGGGTGAGAATTTTATAAACCTGATCCACCAATGCCTGAAAAGCCGGACTCTTACGATCGCGGTAATGGGGTAAGGTCACGGGCAGATCGGCGCGAATCCGGCCGGGATTCCGCCCCAGCACCACGATGCGATCTGCTAGAATCACCGCTTCCTCAATCCCGTGGGTAACAATTAAAATCGACCGGGTGGGAATCCGCCGTTCTAGCCACAGATCCAAAAGCTCAAACCGGAGGTTCTCAGCGGTCAGCACATCCAGGGCTGAAAAGGGTTCATCCATACACAGCAGCTCAGGTTCCACGGCCAGGGCGCGGGCAAAGCCCACCCGCTGGCGCATGCCCCCAGACAGTTCCTTGGGATAGGCATTTTCAAAGCCATCCAGACCGATGACATCGATCATCTTCAAGGCTTTTTGCCGCCGCGGCGCTGCCGGTTCTCCCTTGGCTTTGAGGCCCAACTCTACGTTTTCTAGGACGGTTAACCAAGGGTAAAGTGCAAAGCTTTGAAAGACAATTGCCACCCCTGGATTTAAGCCCACCAAGGGGCGATCGTGGTAGAGCACCTGGCCAGAGGTGGGGGGAATTAAGCCTGCAATCATCCGCATCAGGGTGGACTTGCCGGAACCCGATGGCCCCAAGAGGGCCACAATTTCCCCAGGGCGCAGCATCAAGTGAATCGGTTCCAGGATAATGACTTCTTGACCATTGGGTTGTCGATAGGACTTTGTCACCCCTTGCAAGGTAATCAAAGGATCGGTTAGTGATTGGGTGACCATTGTGCAAGCTCCTGTTGCTGCCCCTCTACTATTACCACTTCCTTTGTAAGAATCAGCAGTCAATCAACTGGGACGGGCAACATCAGGCGGGTCAAAATCCGACCATCTTCAATTTTGTAAAAGTTGAGTTCTCCTCCCATCTGCTTCAGCAGGGCTTGACAGATCATCAGATGTAAACCCGGCGGATGATCGAGGGTCGATGGTGCCAGCAAGTCAGCAGATCGTCCGGACATGAGGTCAGCAATCAGCCGGGGTTCGATGGTGCCATTGTCTGTGATCGAGAGTTCGAGCCAGGTGGGTTCCGGCAATCGGGGCCAGATGTCAATCCGCCCTTTGGGGAGGGAGCGGCGGCAAGCAGCGGCCAATACTTCGTAGAGCACCAGCTCAATCTTGATCCCGTCTCCCTGAATGCGGAGATTCCCCATCTCCCGGGGGTGATTCTTCTGGTAAGTTGTGCACCTGGGACCAGAGTTGCCGCTGCTGAATCAGGTGATCCACCCGTTCTAAGGAGCGCTTCAGTAACGAAGTCAGTAGCACCGTGTCTGTCTGCGTCTGGAGTCGCCACTGTTCTTTTTGAACCATTGGGGCGATCGCACTCAGAGTATCGTTGAGCTGCCGCAGACCATCTTGGTGTCGGCGATTCGGGGGAGTCGAGGAGCCTGGTGGACTTGGGGGGAGCGTGGTGCTGCCAGTGGGGGAGGGTGCCAGATCTCCTAACTTCCTTACCCCTGCCCCGATGGAGCGGTAAAATTCTTCCCAGCGGCAGAGTTTGTACCAATTCAGGCGTTCCAGGTATTCGCGCTGGGTATTGAGCAGATAGGTGAGTTGCAGGTGGCGTCGTGACCAGGCAAACTGACTCGTCAAGGTTCCGAGGGCATTTAAGCAACGCTCCGACCACCGGCGATCGGGCTGGTCGGCCACCAAAATTACCCCGGTGGGTTCAAATTCCGGGGAGGTTCGGAGCGCCAGGGTGAGAACCTGGCCGATGCCAGTGGCTTTCAGCCATTGGCACGTTTCGACGGCAATCTCATCAATGGTCAAGGCCAGCAATCCATCGGTGGCCAGGGTTCGCTGGATCAGGGCATCACTGTGCACGGGCACGGTGGCGTTGAGGGTGAGGCCGAAAGCTGGACTGGTGCTGAACGCGGCGGTAATCTGGCCAACGGGACGACCGGGTGACCAGCTAATCAGCGCCGCCAGCGGTGCTTCCATGACGACTTGGGCAATCATCTGTACCGCAGACTTTTCCAGTTGATCGACTTGTTGGAGTTGCTGGAAGGTTGTGAGTCCCCACTGGATGGTCTGGGCAATTTCCTGTTGCTGCTTGTTCTGACGTTGCTGATGCCAGTGAGTCAGGATCACACCCAACTGTTGCCCCACGGTGCAGACAATCTCCTGTTCGGCCTGGGTCCAGGTGCGGGGGCTTTCCGTCCCGACTAGCAGTAGCCCCTCCAGGGGACGCTTGCTGGTGGTGCTACACACCTGCAGCGATCTCATCCCCACCTCCAGGAATCGTTCCCGCCAAGCCAGTAACTTTAGGTCCTCCGTCCAGTTCTCAATGCAGGTAGCCGTCGTGGTGCGCTCGAGCATTTGCCAGTCGAGTTCCCCCAGAGCTTGGAGGGGTTCGGGCAGCGGACGACGGTTCGGGGGGGTGACTCTGGTAGCGAACGGTGAATTTGCCCTGATCGGCGTCCCATAGCAGGAGTAGCACCCGATCCACCTGGAGTCGATGACAGAGTTCTTCCGCACAGTTCTTGAGGGTGGCTTGCCAATCCTGATCACAGGCGATCGCCCGAGCCACGACGGTTACCAGGCTTTGATCGGCTCGTGTTTGCTTCAGGGTTAGCTCCATTTCCTCCAGGGGTGCCGTCAGACCCACGAGGTGCGAGGTGGCTCGAATCAACTTCTTCTCAGATTCCAACCAGATGCGCGAAGGATGGCTTTCAACCCAGAGGAACCCTTTTAACTCGTTCTGGTAGAGAATCGGCGCTGCCACTAGAGCCTGGGCCTGGGTATATTGCAGCAGGCGATGGGTGGTATCAGCCTTGAGCACCGTTTGCGCTTCCCCAATCACCACCATCTGATCCCCTACCAAGGCCTGATAGAAGCCTGCCAAATCCTGAACGGCGATTTCGGCTGGCCCCTCCCTCCGCCCCGCCTTGGCGGGTTGCATCCCCCGCCGCCAAAAGAGGCGGCGTTGCTGGTCAAACCAGTAGATGTAGGTACGAGAAGGGGCAATAAATCGATGGGTTTCAGCTAGAATCGCGTCCAATCGTTGGTTGAGGTTAGGGAGCGATCGCAGCTTGGTGAGCAGCATCAGCAGCGACTCCTCGGGTTGCTTCACCTGTTGTTGCTGTTGAGCCAGTTCCAGTTGCTCTAGCAAGGCTCCCATTTCCCCCAGGGCAACGAGAATCCGCAACTTTTCTTCGTTGCGGGGGGAAAACCCCCAACGGTGGGTTCCCAACATCACCACCCCCCAACATCGCCCCCGCTGACGAATGGGGTAAATAGCCGTTCCCTGGATGTTGAACCGCTGGGCTGCCTTGCGCCACTCCCCAGCTCGGGCTTCTTCTCGCAAATCTGGAATCCGGAGGGAGGACTGCTGCATCACCACCTGTTCCAAGACATCTCCAGGATTGAGGGTGAACTTTTGCCGAACAAAATTAGCATCAACTGTAGGGGTGATGCCGGCAATGCCCACCAGTTGATGTTCAGCCTGCTTATAGAGGCCAATCCAAATGAGATTAAATTCAAACTCCACTTGTAAATAGCCCAGCAATCCCTCCACTAAACTCTGGATGGTTTTGCTTTCCCGGAGGGTTTGGAGAACCTGCCCCAAGGCCATGAGTTGTTTTTCGTAGATGGCTGGCTCTTTGGCCTGATTCATAGTCCCCATCCTGACTCAGGGCAATTCCTGGCGATTGCTGTAGTCTTTAAGATAACCTGATTCCCAGGCGAACTCTGCCTGTTGACTGGCATGGAGGTTGGTTGTTGTTACGAAGGGGTGATACTCGCAAGTTGGATATCTATCAAGATCTGGTGCGGCAGCTATTGTTTACTGGCACCGATCCGGAGTGGGCCCATCAACAGTCCTTAGGAATTTTACAGTGGCTCGATCGCAGGGGTACCCAGCCACCTGCCAGTTGGCTGAAGCAGCAACTACAACACTCCTGCGGTTTAGCCGATGTCCGGCTGCAGCAATCGCTGTGGAACCTGGAATTTCCCAATCCCATTGGGCTGGCCGCAGGTTTTGATAAAGATGGGGTGGCAGCAGGCATGTGGTCAAGTCTGGGCTTTGGCTTTGCCGAATTGGGAACCGTCACCTACCATGCCCAACCCGGTAATCCTCGACCGCGTTTGTTTCGTCTCCCTCAAGACCAGGCCGTGCTCAATCGTATGGGGTTCAATAACCAGGGGGCTGCCCGTCTGGCCGCACGGCTGCAACAACGCCAACAGGAAGGGGGGATGGGGCTGCCCATCGGGATCAATCTTGGTAAATCCAAGATCACGGCCTTGAGCGATGCCGTTGGGGACTACGTCGCTAGCTTTCACCAACTTCTGCCCTGGGGGGACTATTTTGTGGTCAATGTCAGTTCTCCCAATACTCCAGGGCTGAGATCGCTTCAGGATGCCGAGCAACTGGCTCCGATTTTATCTGCCCTCCAAAGCGAAAATCAGGCAAACAAGCCCCTCTTGGTGAAAATCGCCCCCGATCTAGAAGAGGAGGCGATCGCCCAAGTGGTCGCCTTAGCCCAGCAGTACCAGTTGGCGGGGATTATTGCCACGAACACCACCATCCGCCGGGAGGGACTCCTTACCTCAACCCTAGGGACAACGGGCAAGCCCGTGACTGAGGAAGCAGGGGGTATCAGTGGTGCTCCCTTACGACGGCGTTCTACGGAGGTGATTCGGCTGATCTGGCAGCAGACCCAGGGGCAGTTACCCATTATTGGGGTCGGCGGCGTGTTCACCGCCAAGGACGCCTGGGAGAAAATCACCGCTGGAGCCAGTTTGGTTCAGGTTTACACCGGCTGGATCTACGAAGGGCCTTGGATGGTAAAGCGCATCCTTGCTGGACTACTCGACTATCTACAACAACATAACCTGCCCTCTCTGAGCAGTGCCATTGGCTGGGGACACCGTTTTCCAGGGAACCGTTAGGCAGCCGTTGATATGGCCGTCGTCCCATGGAGGTAGTGTCGCGTCATCGCATTTTGCTTGGAGGCAGTTTCAGGAGGTACCTACGGATTATGATAGCAATCAATTGCACACGTAGGGTTTGCTATCGGTCAAAATATCGTTGAAAACGCGGATCTAGATAATGCTTTTTGCGAGAGTTACAGCCACGACAAAGCGTTTGGAAGTTGCTAATATCGTTCGTTCCACCCTTTGCTAACGGGATAATATGATCGATCGTTAGCTCAGCTTCTTTTGCAGAACAACCACAGCTTTTACATTGATAGCAATCTCGCTCCCACACATATTTTCGCACTTCTGGAGGAATCTGAATTCGCGGTGATTGAGCCATGAGATTGATGCTGTAAGGGGATGACTAAGCTTCAACGAGTTCGACCACTTCAATAGCCTCAGACTCGATCGCCGCTTCAACCAAATCAACAGATTGGCTAGCTTCACCAGGCACGATCACCAAATCGTTGTCGCCAATGGTGGGTAATTTTTTGCGATCGAGTTGCATCATTTCCAGACAGGCATTCATGTCAGAAATAGCCTGGTTATAGGTGGCGATCTTCTGTTCAATTTCGGCTTGTTTACGCTGGTTGCTGCGGATTTTCTCCTCCGCTTCTTTGTCCAGGATTTGTGCCAAATAAGCGCGGGCTTGATCATACTGTTGCAGAATCACATCAGCTTGATCAACAGCAGTTTCCAGGAGATGGACATTGAGGGTTTGGTTGATGGTTTGGCGGAAGGTACGCATGACCGTTTCTTTGACCTTTTGTTCAAAGTCCAGCTTCAAGAGTTGGCGGATAGCAGGTTCTGCTTCCATCATGTTTTTGTAGTCATAACCCCGGCAGGCTTGTTGCATTGTTTGGCGCAGCTGCCATATCGAGGGAGTCGCCTCAGTGTAAAACTCAGGGCGTTCTCGCACGTAGCGATCGCACTCGGTTCGGGCTTCATTGACGAGGGCATCGGAGACTTGTTTCTGGAGGTGAGTCAGGCTGGTTTCAATGCCACCATCGTTTCCCAGCAGACGATAGAGGTTGCGATAGTAGTCTTGCTGCCGAACGCAATGCACCAAACTCTGGAAAAAGCTGAGGACAACTTCTTGAGACGCATCCACTAAGACTTCCTCCAGTCCATCCGCTAGGTAATAAAAGGCTTCTGCCAGAATCCCCAGCAAGGGCACCACTGAGTGACGCCTATGGCTGGCTTGGGCGCGTTTATGGACTTCACCGACCGAGAAAGCCAGCAGCAATTCGTCTAAGCGTTTAATCATCCGGGCTTGCAGCTTTAGGAAGCTAGTTTCCAGAGCACTGTTGCTGTCGCTGGCAACGGCATTGTTGACGGTTTGTTCAATATCTTGGCGGAAGAGATCCCCCACCTGCTTGAGCTCTTTGCTCAACTGGCGTAGCTCTTGCTCCTTGATGGCGGTGATATCCTGTGGCTGGCTGCTCAAGTGCTGCCAGGTTTCTGTGTAGGATTTCTTCAGGCTAATACACAAGGGCTGAAGATCATCAGCCAGGTTTGCTAACAGCAGCGGTCGCTTTTCCTCCATCAGATAGCGGGTGATGGCAGTGCGGAACTCTTCTATGCCACTGTCCTTAATCAATTGCTCGATCAGTGGCAGCCCTTCTTCACCGAGAATCCGCGCATAGTTTTCGTTCGGTGACTCGTAGCTTTTGACATCGATCCGGAAGCGATCGGCGGGCAATTTACCGGAGTTGGCACAGTAGCGGTTAAATTCGCTGACAAATTGCGGCGTTTCTTCTCGTCCTTCGCCACTTTTAAGGTTCGGCGCAAACAGTGTGTCCAAGCCAAACCGATTCGTGCGATCGGTAGCTTTAATTTGACTGCCAAAAAAACCCAGCAACCCGCTGGTTTTATACACGCGACTAGAATCGCGAAATTGCTCCTGGATCAAGCGTTCTAGGCGTTGGCGCAATTGGGTGTTGTACCAAGTTTCATCGACGCGGTTAAAGACATAGAAGACGCGATCGCGAATGCCAGGATTCGATCGGGATTTCTCCAGTAGCTCTGTTTCTTCAGTCGTCATATCTCCGGCTGAGGCAGGCTTGAGAACGCAAACCACAGCAGAGGTATCGGGATGTTCGATTTTGGCGTAAGTGAGTTCCGCATCTTTTTTGACAGGTGCATCAATTCCCGGCGTGTCAATGAGGATGTTGCCATCGCTGAGCAAATCATGATGGCAGTAGTATTCCACCCGCTTTAGCACAGCGCTATTCGCACCCCGCCGAGCATAGCTGGCGGCTTCCTGAAGGTTGCGGAAATGAAACCGCTCCATAGAAAAGGTGTTGTTGTTAACTGTGTGGATATGTTCTCGGTTAGCTACAAAGCCCGTCAGTAGGAGGCTCAAGGCGCTGGCCTGTTTGGCCCGATCGGACTTGCTCTCACCCCCTTCCTGTTCAATAATCTTTTGGCACGCCTGACCCAACATATCAATAATTTCTGGATGGTTGATATTGTCTCGGGCAGGCAGTTCCAGACGCTGACAAAGTAGGAGCACCTGCTCCCGGATTTCAGCTTCACTGAGAAAGGTGAGAACGACTCGCTCTTGATCCACCTCTGCATAGGCGATCTGACACTCCGTTCCCGTGGCGTGTCCTTCAGCGCTGTAGAGCAACTCTCGCTCTAGCAGAGCGTTGATCAGCATTGACTTTCCAGCGCTGAAGGCTCCAGCAAAGACAATTTCAAATGTGGGGGAGATCGCCTTCCGTAAGGAATTCCCAATCGCGGTTGTGTCTTGCGATCGCAGTAACGGCTCCTGCTGTTGAAGTTGCAAGAGGTTATTCACCTGCTCTTGTAAGTTTTGACACTGCGGGAAGACGTGTGACATAGAACGGCTCATCCTCAATAGCAATAGCTGGAGAGTACAACAGGCAGTGGGGAGCCTCCATTTTAGGCTTCCCATTTGAGAATTAACATGCTCACCAGATTCATTTTCGTGAACATCTCTAGGGGAATCGCTGCCAGTATTTAGAAGCGTCCAGATTTTTGTCATTCCCCCTTTTCTCAACAGTTCTACTTTTAGGTCAGTCAATCCAAGGATGTCTGACACAACTCATAATAAAACGTTACAATAATCGCATGCAACGCCTAAAATGTCTTTTAAGATACTATTTGGATTGATGCCATTACACCCTGCGGTGTGCTTTTCAAGGGTGCGATCGCAATTTATGCTACCTGGCAACTGCTAACCTAAGGTGAAGTGCGCTGACAAGATTTAGGATTGCTGCGGTGTCATGAACAATTCTGCTGAATCGAAACCGGTCAGTCCCTGGAGCTATAAACCTTGGTGGTGTCAGCCTTGGTCTATTGTGCTCACCGGGGTGACCCTGATTGGTGGTAGTTGGTTACTATTACACATCGGGTGGCTGACTGCCTTAATAGCCGTTCCTGTCTTAACTTGGATGGGATTCTTTGTCTTAGTTTGGCCACGCTTAATGGCGCAAATTGATATAGATGCATGAGGGCTGATGATGAAACCGCAACACCCCCACGCTATGCTGCCCCAATTAACCCACGACGAGCGGGCACGTCAAACCTTTATCAGCTCTCTTCAGGCCTATATTGGACAGCATCTATCACCGGGACTGCATCAGGTTTATGAGGAGCGGGTTAAACCTGAATTTGAGCAACAGCACCAGCGTCCCCCGCAGCAGCGGCACGAGATTCGCCGCGCCATGCAGGAAGAATCCACCTATCAATGGTGGAGTGCCCTGCGACGCACTACTCAGGAGCTGATGTGGGACGCTCTCCTCACCAGTGCTGACTTCCAACTGGATGACTTAGCAGCCCGATACCACCAGGTTGTAGCAGCAGCTCCCGCACCTGCAATGGGATCATTAACAATTCCCCCCGACTTTACGGTTCCCGCTTATCAAAAAGCCGTTGACATTCACTGTATGCCAGGGAGTTACCATAGCGAAGCCAGCACTGATGACGTTACCGCAGGGGCACTCTACGACCGGGGAGTTTATCTTTATACCCAAGGGCGATTGGGGACACTGAATGATGCCCTGGGTCAGGTACTGATCCACAACTATCTGCAACCCAGGCATCCAGCGCTCAACCCCAGTCGGATTTTGGAGCTGGGCTGTTCAGTGGGACATAGCCTCTTACCCTATGTCGATACTTATCCCGCAGCAGAAATTCACGGCATTGATGTCGCCGCCCCGATGTTACGCTACGGACACGCTCGGGCAGTTGCCCTGGGTAAGCCTGTCCATTTTTCCCAACAGCAGGCCGAACAGACCACCTTTGCAGAGCAATCCTTTGACCTGATTGTCTCCCATATTTTTCTTCACGAAATTCCCAGCTTCGCAGTGCACCGTTGTTTTAAAGAGTGCTATCGGCTACTCACCCCCGGTGGGCTGATGGTTCACTTGGAAGCCCCCTTTTACCAAGATATAGATCTCTTTCGAGCTTTTCTCTTGGACTGGGAAACCGCCAATAATAACGAGCCTTTCTGGAGTGAGGTTCGGGATCTTGATCTGTCGGCGATCGCCACAACCGCTGGCTTCACCCCTGAGTCTCAGGAGCGCACGGTTGTTTCTGCCCAGATTCCCGCCCAGGGATTACCCATGCCGCAATTGCAAGGACAAGGCATGGGTGGTCGCGGGACTTGGCATATTTTCGCTGCCCGCAAGTGAGGAGTGGGGAGCATTTTATGCCATCGCCTAAGGCCAAGGGAAAACGTCCCATCTATTTGAATACGGAACAGACGGATCAATTACTGTCGGTGATCCTGGCTCTGATGGGAGAAGTGTCCGTGGTGCGAGAGCGCTTGGATACATTGGAGCGTTTGCTGGAAGCAAAGGGGGTGCTCTCTCGATCTGAGCTAGAAAACTATGTTCCAGATGGGTTGGCAGAGCAGGAGCGTGCCCTCTGGCGCACTGAGTATTTGGCACGAATGTTGCGGGTTTTGCGGAATGACTAATCCTGGAAATAATGGGGAGATTTTAAGAGATTTCAAGTGATTTTATCGGTGGCAATGATGTGGACATCGATATGTTTCAGTAATTTTAGAAGTTGTTGTGTTAGCGATCCGCGTAATAATATTTTCCAACGCGATCGCTGACTTTCACCGATCACAATTTGAGTCACATGGTACTGTTGAGCAATTTCTGCGATCGCTCTCGCTTTATTCTGGTCTGAAACTCGTATGAACTGACCATTAAACTCCTTCAGTAATCGTTCACACGTTTCAACGTGAAGACTTTCTTCCTTGGTTAAGAAGCGATCGGGGTCGTCTACAAATAAGCCGTGGAGAGGAGCACGCATGTATCCGGCAATACGAGCACCCCGTCGAATGAGTTGAAGTGAGTTAGGATAAGTCGATACACACACTAATACACGCTCGTGAATATTACAGTAGGGGGCAGAAGAATTTGAATGATTAGATAGTGCTTCTAACGCACCTTCTTCTACGTTATCTGCCACCTCACGGAGTGCTAATTCCCGCAGTGCAATGAGATTCCGACGTTGAAAGAAGTTTTGCAGGGACTGATCTACTTTTTCTGGGGCGTAAATTTTGCCGTCCCTTAAACGTTCCTCTAATGTTTCTGGAGTAACGTCTACCACGACTACTTGATCGGCTTCCTCTAACAGGCGATCGGGAATTCGCTCTCGTACCATGACACCTGTAATTCTTGCTACCAAGTCATTCAAGCTCTCTAAGTGCTGAATATTCACGGTGGAATAGACATCGATCCCGGCTTCTAAAACTTTTTCTACATCCTGATATCGCTTTTCCCGTTCGGAGCCAGGGACATTGGTATGTGCTAATTCATCGATTAAGGCAAGCTGCGGTTGACGGGCAATGACGGCATCGGTGTCCATTTCTGTCAATGTCACCCCTGCACAAGTGATATCTTTGCGAGGGACGATCTCTAATCCAACTGCTTTTTGGGCTGTTTCTTGACGATTGTGGGTTTCTAGCAGTCCAATCACCACATCGGTTCCTTCCTCCTTAAGTCGATGCCCTTCCTCCAGCATCTTGTAAGTTTTGCCCACACCTGGAGACATGCCAATGAATATTTTATGCTTCCCACGCCGGACAGACCGAATATAAGAGGTATTGGGTGATGGGTTCGCTGGTGGAGGGAACATAGGAGTTTCAGGAAATGCCCATAAACTGCCAAAACAAAGATTCAGATCAAATGGCTTTTTGCTTGCTAGCAACAATCCTTTACATTAAAGTATCAGATCTATTTACCCTTGCAGAAACAATTTTCTGACGTGAGCAATCTTATTGCTCTTGCCCTTTCCAGTTGCCCCTACGCAAGTCTTACATCCCATATCCCAACCGAGCTTACTAGAATCCCTTGACCGAGATTAATGAGATTCAAGCCCCACCGTATCAGCGCAATGCTCGTGACTGTACCGTTCACGCAGTGTCTCCAACGGAGAGTCGCATTACTGAAAATGTCGATCAAACTTTTCACGTTGGATGAAATGCCGTTATATAGCGCAAAGCCACCACCACCCGCAACCAGAACCGCCAGTCCCGGTGCAAAGATGCTGAGAAAAAACGAGAAATGCCACATCCGACACCAGTTCCGCTCCAGATTTGACCAGCACGACTGCACTTCTGATCTCGATAGTTGAGGGTTTGAGGAGGCAGTTCCGAGTTCTGTTCGTGAAGCGTTGCGTAGCAAAGGCGAATATTCAAGCTCGGAAGGTGAAATTTGGCGATCGCACCCCAAAATTCCAGGTTCACAGCTCGGAACTCCACGATCGCAGGTTGACTGGTGAGGGTTGGAGGGCGATCGCTCTCTAATTCCTACTGAGTCTCCAGCATCAAGGCACGAAAGCCTGCTTGAACAAAGTGACGATCGCCTGTAATAGCATCAGTCAAATTTTGCTGTTGCATGACCACGAAAGAAATACAGTCAGTCAAGCCCCAAGTTTTATCAGGTCGGGCTTGGTAGAGAGCGAGGGCTTGCATGAGGAGTTCGGTATCGACACTAACAATTTTAATATTGTCGGTACCATAGCACTGTTGGATGAATTGAACAGCCCCATCGCGGTTGAATGCGCTTAGAGGATGTTTTAAAAGTTTTTTTGGGTCAGATTTTATGCTAACTGCCTCACCATGATTCGTATCATGGCCAGGTAAATAAATGTCTCCGAAGTTTCTGGCCATAACTCATAGTCTCGAACCAATCGACGGTACCCCATGAGCCAGCCAAATGTTCGTTCAACAACCCACCGTTTTTTTCAGCAATACGAACCCTTTGGTTTGCTCTGGTCGCAGCACAACCTCCACAATCCACCGACAAACATCCATCACCCACATCAGGAATGGATTACCGTCAAAACCGCCATCGGCCCAAATCGTATGCAGTCGCGATACCCCTTGACCCATCTGTTTCACCTGTTGGAGTACCTGTTTAGCCCCCTCTCGTTCGGGTACACTCGCGGCAGTCACCAAGACCCGCAACAGCAATCCCAGGGTATCGACCGTCATAAACCGTTTTCGACCTTTAATTTGTTTGCCCGCATCGTAGCCCACCGATTGGCTCACTCCAGCGGCACTTTTGACACTTTGACTGTCGA
>NZ_JJML01000060.1 GCF_000775285.1 Neosynechococcus sphagnicola sy1
TCCCAGGGTATCGACCGTCATAAACCGTTTTCGACCTTTAATTTGTTTGCCCGCATCGTAGCCCACCGATTGGCTCACTCCAGCGGCACTTTTGACACTTTGACTGTCGATAATCGCTTCCGACGGGCTGCGATGACGCTCCTGTTCAATTCGGGTACACTCTCGCAATCGGTCGTGCATCCGCACCCAGGTTCCATCTTTGCGCCACTGACGAAAGTAGGTGTATACGGTTTGCCATGCCGGAAAATCCCCTGGCAACCCTCGCCATCGCACTCCCTCCACCAAAACATAGAAAATGGCGTTCAGAACATCCCACATATCGACGCTACGAGGACGACCACCGAATTTCGGCTCGGGTATCAAGTCGTTGAGTAGTTCAAATTGGGCTTGAGACAAATTACTGGGGTAAGCTTTACTCATGACGCTCTCTCAGTGCTGTGTACGACATATTCGCAGCTTACACTGAGTGAGCTTTTTTACTCACTAAACGACTTTTAAAACACCCTCTTAAACATACGGGGGCAACTGAAGATGAAATTCACTATCAAGTTGACCGCAAGTTAACAGGATCATGGTTATTCATCCCTTTGATTGTGAATGAAAAGATTTGGGGAGCCTTGACGATGTTCAAGGCTCAACTGATATCGCCGTGGACTGGAGAACAAGAGAAGCTAGCTCAGAGTATTGCCGATCACTTAGCGATCGCCATCCAACAGTCTGAACTCTATCAACAGGTGCAGCAACTCAATGCCAATCTGGAGCAACAAGTTGAGGAACGAACGGCTCAATTACAACAAGCTCTGAGCTTTGAAGCCTTACTACAACGGATTACCGATAAAGTCCGCGACAGTTTAGATGAGGGGCAAATTCTCCAAACCGCCGTTCATGAACTAGGGGTTGCCTTGGCATTGGAAGGCTGCAATGCCGGAGTTTATTGTGCAGACCAAACCCTGGTTAACATTGCCTATGAATACAACCATCCCTCAACTGAGGTGCAAGGAAAAGTCTTAGAAATCGACCCCCCCCTGCATCGATATTTACCCCTTTCTCTTCCAAAGAAATGCCTGTCAATTTTGTCCGATTACCCCGAATTGGCTGCGCCACCCCCACCGACAAGTAGCAGTTCTGGCTTGCCCAGTCTATGACAATCAGGTGGGTTTAGGGGATTTGTGGTTGTTTAGACCTCCAGGAGAGTGTTTCAGCGATTTAGAAGTTCGGTTGGTGCAGCAAGTTGCCAACCATTGCGCCATCGCCCTGCGGCAGTCGCGGCTTTATCAAGCATCCCAGGAACAGGTAAAAGTACTGGAGCGGCTCCATCATCTCAAGGACGATTTCCTCAGTTCCGTTTCCCACGAACTGCGATCGCCGATGGCAAACATCAAAATGGCAACCCAGATGCTTGAAATCCAGTTAATTCATAAGGCCGTCTCAGAGACCCAGGATCAATCTGCCATCAACCGTTATCTGAAGATCCTCAGTCAGGAGTGTGAGCGCGAGATTCAGTTGATCAATGATCTGTTAGATCTGGCGCGTCTGGATGCCAATATTGAACCCCTTACCCCGACCCTGCTGCCTTTGCAATTGTGGGTGGCTCGGATCTCCCAGGCATTTATGGAACGTACCCAACGGCAGCAACAACACCTATCCTTTGACATTCCCCCTGATTTAGCCTTGGAAATCGACGTTTCCTCCCTGGAACGTGTCCTGATTGAACTGTTGCACAATGCTTGTAAGTACACCCCGTCGGGGGAAACAATTTCTGTATCTGCCCAAAAAATCCCAGGCTCCGAAACTCCCAACGCCGATATCAACCCACCCGCTTCTCCCTCCATCATCCAAATTTGCATCAGGAATTCTGGCGTGGAAATTCCCCCTGAGGAATGCGATCGCATTTTTGAAAAGTTCTACCGTATTCCTAACAATGACCCCTGGAAACATGGCGGCACAGGACTCGGTTTGGCACTGGTAAAGAAACTGATCGAACGCTTAGGGGGGCGCATCCGCCTCGAAAGTCATTCTCGGCAAACCTCCTTTATTCTGGAGTTTGCAACCTTGGCCTAAGACTTCTCAGCTTCATCTCATCCAATTCTGACGGGAAATTCATCGGATCACGGGAATGCCTTCAGGTGAGGAAATTACTCTGAAAGTGAACGGCAGTGCATCAATACGGTGCCCCTGATTCAGGCAAAACTCAGTCGCCCTGAATCAGGAGCCACGGGGCGGGGCTGCTAGACAGTCATCCCATTGATTTTGCCCTGAAGGGTCTTGAGGCTAGCAGGATGGCAAGTGTATCCATGATATTTAATGGAGGCATTGTTGGTGCTTTCAAGCGGTACAGACAGTGGCTGGGGATTCGGTGGGCCGCGATGCTGCGGCAGCAGTTTTTGCCCGTCGCCCAACTCCAGCGCCAATACCTGGATCCAACCTCCCTCCAATGTCGCCTCACCCTGGAAATTGCAGCCCTGTTGATCCTGAGCCTGAGCGGGATTGCGGGGTGGACACACTGGCAAATGCAACAGATCTTGATTGCCACCCACACCCAGCAGGTCGCCTATATTGCCTCACGCTTTCCCCAGGACGTTGAGCTTTACAGCGAGATGTTACCGATGGAGAGGGGTCTGGAAAAAACGATTGAGAATGTGTCGGTGTCGGGGTTGATGATCTGGGTGAGAGCCAGGGATGGACAATTACTCGCCCAGTCCCCCAGTTTGCAGTCGGAGAAATTTGATCGCATTGATTGGCAGTCCCTCCGGGGAGTTCCCCGTAAACCTCAGGTCTATCAAGTGGGCAACCAACACCTGATTCTATACATGGGGGCTTTAATAGTTCACGGGCAAGATCTGGGCAAGCTCTATCTCGCAAAGGATGTCACCCAGGATCAACGGCAGTTAATGATGGCAACCCAACGCCTCGGGGGGGTGTGCTTGGGGGTTACCGTGGTGATGGTAGTGGTGCTATCCCTGCGAATCCAGCGATCGCTGCAGCCCCTACAAAAAATGAGCCAGATGGCCGGAGCCATTTCCGCCGCCGATTTGAGTCAGGCGCGGTTACAGTTGCAAAATGCCCCTCGGGAAGTTCGGGAGCTAGCCCAAACCTTTAATCGCATGTTATCGCGTCTGGCAGATGCCTGGGAGCAACAACGCCAGGTCGTCAGTAATATCTCCCATGAACTGCGAACCCCCCTTACCATTGTGCTGGGCTATTTGCAAAGTCTATTGCGCCGCAGTGCCAACCTCAGTGACTATCAGCGAGAAGCTCTGACCACTGCGACCACGGAGGCTGAGCAGGCCACCCGACTGCTTCAAGATCTCCTCGATCTGGCACGGGCTGACAGTGGCTATATGCACTTTCATCGCGAGTCTGTGGTGTTAATGGATCTGGTGACCGAGGTTGCCGCCATGGCCGAGCAGTTTAGTGATCGCGCTATCCAAGTGTCTACCTCAGAGACGTTGATCGCCCCCGAAACTCTGAAGGTCAGCGCCGATCGCCACGCCCTGAAACGGGGGCTGGTAAATTTGATCGATAATGCCGTCAAGTATTCTGCCGCGGATCAACCCGTTGTCCTCAGCTTGCAGTTCACCGAAACCCAAGCCATGATTCAAGTGGGCGATCGCGGCGTTGGCATTTCCTTAGCGGATCAGAGTCGCATCTTTGATCGGTTTTACCGGGTGGATGAAGCTCGCTCCAGAGCCACCGGGGGACATGGGCTGGGGTTAGCCATTGCCAAGACGCTCATAGAAGGCATGGAGGGCAGCATTACCGTGCGATCACGGCTTGGGGAAGGGAGCACCTTTACGATCACACTGCCCAGAGAGGTAACGATATGACGGCCCATATTCTGCTGGTTGAAGATGAGGTCAAACTAGCGCGGTTTGTCGAACTGGAGTTGAACAGTGAAGGGTATCAAGTGAGTGTGGCCCACGATGGCATGGCAGGGCTGACCCTGATCCGGGAGTCAGCTCCAGATTTAGCGATTCTGGACTGGATGCTGCCGGGGTTAAGCGGTGTCGAGGTCTGTCGCCGCCTACGGGCAACGGGTTGCAAAGTCCCCGTGATTTTGTTGACCGCCAAAGATGAGGTGGGCGATCGGGTGGCGGGTCTGGATGCAGGAGCCGATGACTACGTGGTGAAGCCGTTTAGCATTGAAGAGTTGCTAGCACGCATCCGCGCCCATCTGCGCCGCACCCAAGAAATTGAGACCGATCAATTGCAGTTTGGTGATTTGAGTCTCAATCGTCGCACCCGACAAGTTCTGCGGGGCAACCAGGCGATCGAATTGACTGCTAAAGAGTTTGATCTGCTGGAGTATTTACTGAGTCATCCGGCTCAAGTGTTCACCCGCGACCAAATTTTAGAGCATGTTTGGGGCTATGACTTTATGGGAGACTCGAATATTATCGAGGTCTACATCCGCTACCTACGGTTGAAGCTGGAGGTCAACAATGCCAGTCGTTTAATCCATACGGTACGAGGGGTAGGCTACGTCTTAAGGGATTGACCTCATCAGGGGCAGGAAGTTGGGAGAGTCGGTGACCACGCACTCTAAAAAGCCAGAACAGCGCACCTTAGAAGTTTTATCCTCCCTCAGCTACCGGGCTGGCGAACTCAGTCGCTACCTCCACGAGGTGGCCCAGGGCGTCAGCGAACTGATTGGGCTAGATTGGTCAGCCGTCACCATCTGTCGGGATGGGGGGGAGCGGGTGCTAGCAAGCACCCTTGATCTCGGTGAAGAGGGAAAGCAGGTCTACTCACTCCATGGCACCCTGACGGGTACGGTGTTTGCCACCGGCTCTCCCCTAGTGGTGGAAGATGTGACCACGTGTAGCGATTATGGTCAGGCACCCGAAGGCTACCGCGCCTATCTGGGGGTGCCCCTCCGCACCCCGACGGGGAAAGTGATTGGCACCATCTGCTCCTTTCATCACCAACCGCGGCACTTTACAACGGAAGAAATCCGTCTGGCAGAAATCTTTGCCGAACGGGCGGCAACGGCGATCGATAATTACCAGCTCTATCAACAACAGCAAGCAGAAATTCAAGAACGCCAGCGGGTGGAAATTGCCCTGCGTAAAAGCGAGGAACAGCTGCGTCAACTCGCTGAAAATTTAGAACAGGTTTTCTGGCTGTTTTCCCGTGACGCCCAGCCCATTTATGTCAGTCCGGCCTTTGCCACCATCTGGGGTCAGCCCCTCAGTCGCTGGTATGCGGAGCCAGATATTTGGTGGACGGTGATCCATCCCGACGATCGCGATCGGGTGTACCAGACTTTCACCCAAAACGCCGAGGGGAAATCAGAAGAAGAGTTCCGGATTGTCCGTCCCGATGGTTCCGTGCGCATGATTCGTAGTCAGGGATTCCCCGATCCGGGATGAATCGGGACAAATCTACCGCATTGCGGGCATTGCCGAGGATATTACCGAACGTAAACAAGCAGAACTGGAGATGTTAAAGGCGATCTCAGCCCTGGCTGAGGTTGGGGAGTTGGCTGCCATGATTGTCCATGAGGTGCGCAACCCCTTAACAACGGTATTGATGGGGTTAAATGCTTTTAAGCGCCTGGATTTACCTGCCTTAGTCAGGGAGCGGCTCTCTCTAGCGTTGGAGGAAGCGGAGCGCATTCGCAATTTATTGCAAGAGATTTTGCTCTATGCCAAACCCCATGCCTTGCAGTGTTCAGAACTAGAGCTGAATTGCTTCATTGCCGAAATTTTAACCACCATTCGCACGATGCCGACGGTGCTGAGTCGCCAGATTGTATTTGTCCCAGCCGCCACTCCCGTAATGATTGTGGGCGATCGCGACAAGCTGAAGCAGGTGTTTATTAATCTCGTCGATAATGCCTGCGAAGCCGTTGCCGAGGGAGAGATTGTCACCTGGACGGTAGAACCTGTCACCCCATCCAATGTGGTTGCGATTCAGGTGCATAATGGCGGCGAACCGATTCCCCTAGAGGTGCTACCCAAGCTGACCAAACCCTTCTTTACCACCAAATCTTCCGGCACCGGATTAGGGTTGGCGATCGTCAAACGGATCGTCGATGCCCACGGCGGGGCATTAATGATCACCTCCTCTGCCGCAGCCGGGACAACCGTGAGCGTTACCTTGCCATTGGCGAACTAAGTTGGTAGCCACCCCGGACTTTTGGATCAGACAATGGAAGTAGCTAAGGTGAAGTTGAAATCTGGGAATGAACCGTCATGGGAAGTCTGGTCAGCAGTTTTTTTCGTGGCATTGATGATTCTGACCTTCAGTGGGTTTAAGCTCGATCGCGAATATCAGCGGGGGGTGATCTTTCGCTTAGGACGGGCTCGCGGGATTTTGGGGCCTGGATTGTATTGGATCATTCCCTGGGTGGATCAAAAAATGCAGGTGGATGTGCGCACCAAAACAGTCAACATTGAACCTCAGGAAACCGTCACAGCTGACAGCGTTACCATTCGAGTCAATGCCGTTCTCTACTACCGGATTCTTGATCCCTCCAAAGCCATTAATCGGGTTGAGAACTATCAGATGGCAGTGTATCAGATTGCCCTAACCACGCTGCGCAATGTTGTGGGGCAAAATATTTTGGATGACGTGCTGCAAAACCGCGATGCTATTAACCTTAAAGTCCAGGAAATCGTAGATGAAATCACAGAGCCGTGGGGAATTGTGATTGAGCGGGTGGAAATGAAAGATGTTGAAATTCCTACCACCATGCAGCGGGCGATGGCTAAAGAAGCGGAGGCAATTCGGGAAAAACGTGCGCGAATTATCAAAGCGGCGGCGGAACAGGAAGCGTCACAAAAATTAGCCCAGGCAGCTCAGACGATTAGCGCCAACCCTACCGCTTTAGAACTGCGCCGACTGCAAATGTTGACGGAAATTGGCGCTGAAAACAATACCACTACCATTGTTATGATTCCCTCTGATTTCGTGAATCTAGCGAGAAACTTGTCTCAAGCTGAATCTAACGATGCCCTGACTCAAACAGCCCGCCCCTTTAATCCAGAAGTTTTATTGCGTCAAAAGCCTTCAGCAGAAGGAGTGAAAAATGGGGAATAAAAAATAAAAAGTTTATCATTCTCTCCCACGGGTCTGTTCTATTCAACTAGGTTGAGCAATAATCCAAGGTTAATTCGGCATCAGAGAACGCTGACAAGTTGGACAAACGGCGTGAATAGTGAGCTGGCAATCTAGCAGATGATAACCTTCCTTTTGAGCCGTGCGAGTTCCTACCTTGAGAATCGAATCACTCTTAAACTCAATTGTCTTATTACACCGGATACAAATCAAATGATGGTGATGGTGGGGATAGGGTTGATTAATTTCGTAATGTTTATGTCCCTCTGCCAGTTCTAGTTCCCGCAGAATACCCATGCGAGCCATTAACTTCAGGGTGCGATAGATCGTTGATAAACTAATCGCCTCTCCCTGATCTCGCAGGACGTTGTAGAGGTCTTCAGCACTGAGATGATTCGCCTTGGGAAGATTTTGAAAGACTTGGAGGATGGTTTCGCGCTGGGGAGTCATGCGCCAGCCTCGTTCATTGAGTTCAGCCTTTAGTGATTGCGTTGTATATGTCATATGCACCTTCCCAATAAAGCTGGCTTATTGAGAATAATACTGAATTGGCTCTGGATTGGCAAGAAGCCATGCTAATTGAGATGAATTGTGATTATTGATAAAAAGGCGATCGCCAGAGGACTAAAGTGAAAGTCTGACCCAGTGCATGATTCCTTCGGCGATCGCCCGTGCCAATTGCCGCTGAGCCTTGGGGTTGACAATCCATTCAAACTCCTCGGGGTTAATCATAAAGCCCAACTCCAACAGAACAGCTGGTGCCACCGTTGGTCGGGTGAGGGCGAGATTATTCCAAAACACCCCATAGGAGGGACGATGCAGTTTCATCACCAGGTAATTGTGCAAAAACATGGCCAGACTTTGGGCTTGGGGATTGTACCAAAAGGTGGAAACGCCCTGGGTGTGCATGGCATCGCCATCGTCGGGGAGAGCATTGTAATGCAGGCTCAGAGCCAGGGTTGGCTGCAAGCGGTTAATCTGGGTAGCTCGATCTTGGGGATAAAGATCCTCATCCCCCTCGCGGGTTAACAGCACCGTGGCACCCCGCTGCTCCAATTCGGTGCGGAGCAGTTTTGCCAGGATTAGGGTGGCATCTTTTTCGGGATAACCCGTAGGGCCTCTAGCTCCAAGATCATTGGAGCTGCCATGACCCGGATCGAGCAAAATCGTCATGCCCTTGAGGGATTTGACGGGGATGACTTCCAGCCCACCCGCCCAGTTATTCCAGAAGGGATCGAAGGGATCGTTATTTCCCCAGCCAACCCGAGGCCGAAACTTCACCTGAGTTCCTAGATCGGGGGGATGCCGCAAGGCCAGGATCAAACTGGTGCCTTCATATCGCAGTTTATAGCCCCATTGCTGCCGAGATTTGAGTTGAAAGGTGTATTGAATTTCCGTCGGGTTAGCCTGTTGCCAGTCCAGACGACTAATCACGGGATCGTCCCCCAGCTTGATGGTGTCGGTCTGAGCGGTGGTGTTGTAAAGCGTCAGGGTAAAGCTCTCGGCACCCTGTTTGACCGCCAGGGGAACTGCCACTTCCAGGGGAAAAACTCACCTCGGTCCAGCCAGGAACCTGGCGCGACGTGATGCTACGGATCCGCGATCGCACGGGGCTGGGGGTGGAAACAGCCTTAACCTCGGACTGCCGTATCCAGCCCCCGTAGTCGAGGCGTAACCACTCGCCCTCCCAGCCAGTAACCGTGGCCTCTGTCCCCTGGGGTAGGGGGGTGAGTCGCGAAAAATCGCTCCCAGGGCCAGTGCGAGCCGTGCCAGATTCCACCGTGACGGCGATGACGGGCAGGCGATCGGCAGCTAGGATCTCCACCGCACCGACGCCTGGTTGCTCCAGGGTAGTGCCATTAAGGGTGAGTTGAAACATGGGGTGTCCCAAATCTCCAGGTGAGATCGCCGTCATACAACCTGCATAGGTCGTAGCGGTTTGCACTATGGGCTGGTTCTGCTGGGTCAAAAGTGCCGCATTGGGCGGTAGCTCAACGGTTTGGTTAACGGGTTGGAGGGGAATGGTTTTACCAGAGAGTTTCAGAGAGACGCTTCCATGGTCAGGGGCAATGGCACTGAAGCAGAGCAATTCCCCTGGGAGACGAGCCATCTTAACCGCGGGTTGCAAAGAATCTTTGCCAAAATTGACCCCGGTTGGGATCACGGGAGTCGTTGGCTGACGCAGTACCTGAATCTCGATTTGCTGTTGCTGATATTGCACCCGAAACAAATTTTTGCCAACCTGTAACGGAAAACTAGGGGCAAAATACCCAGCGGCACTTCGGGGGATGGGAATACCGTTGACCAAGACTTGCCCTCCAGGAGGGGCACTGCCAATCAAGAAAATTTGGGCGGCGGTGGTCTGGTGGTGAGGCGGTGGATAGGCCACAAACAGGGGTTGCTCCGCTCGAACAGCAGAGGCCATTAAAGCGCCAGTCAAGGGAAGAGCGAACCAATATTTCATCTCTGGGGAAACCGCATTCCATTGAGGTGATCGCCAATTCCTTCTGAACAATATTAACCTTGGTTCCTGGTTGGCTGACAAAAGGTTGATGCAAGATCGGTAAAATGCTTACCAGGCTAACAATGGCAGTACTTGAGTGAAGTAAACGGAAGCCAGCGTTCTCATCCTCATAAAAAACTGGGCGTTGCTTCATCCAAGTATGAATCGAAGATCTTGACAATGCCACAAGCCAGCTACAGGCAGTCCTGGTAATGTTCGAGAGGGGTTAACCGCAACGGGTCACCCTCCCCTCATCACCCTCATCCTCCAGATATCAATGCCTCTAAGATTTCCGACGGTGTTCATTTCCTGGCTCTCAGCATTCTGGGCATTTTCCCGCCCCCACACCGTCATTGGCACCAGTGTGAGTGTCTTGAGTCTGTATCTGATAGCCATCCTGAGCTATAAAACTACGCTGTTCCGACTCGATATTCTAGGGTGGATGTGGTTGACCTGCCTCTGCGGCAATATTTACATCGTGGGGCTGAATCAACTCGAAGATATTGACATTGACCGGATCAATAAACCGCAGTTGCCACTGGCAGCGGGTGCCTTTTCCCTGTCAATGGGGCGCAGCATTGTAGGGGTGACGGGTCTACTGGCCGTGCTCCTAGCTTGGTGGCAAGGGCCATTCTTGCTACTCACCGTGGGTTTCAGCTTAGGGCTAGGGACTGCCTACTCCCTGCCCCCGGTGCGCTTAAAGCGGTTTTCGTTTTGGGCCGCCTTTTGTATTCTCACGGTGCGTGGGGTGGTCGTAAATTTAGGCTTGTTTTTGCATGTCCGTGCGGCCTTAGGGCAATCCCTGGCAATTCCTCCGCAGGTGTGGGCATTAACCGGATTTATTTGGGTCTTCACCTTGGCGATCGCCACCTTTAAAGATATTCCTGACCTGGAAGGAGATCGCCGCTACCAGATCAAAACCTTGACCCTGCAATGGGGACAGCAGACGGTATTTAACCTGTCTCGCTGGATTTTAACCATCGCTTACCTCGCCATGGCGATCGCGGGAGTTTTCGGCTTACCGGGCACCCATTCCCTGTTTTTAGTCAGCACCCATTTGCTGATCTTGGCAGGATTTTGGTGGCGAAGTTTCGGAGTCGATTTACAAGATAAAGCCGCGATCGCTCGGTTTTATCAACTGATTTGGAAGCTGGTTTTTTCTAGAGTATCTGTTGTTCCCCATCGCCTGCTGGTTGGGATAACTCGTTTCCATATATTTTCGGAGTTGCCGGGGGAACCATAGCAACCCGAGCAAGGATAACCCTCTGGCGATCCAGCAGAGTGTCATCACATTCATTATGCTCCGCCAACTTTCCATACAGCAATCCTCCCAGTGCCGACAGTCCTAATTCTGACATATTAAACAAGCTGACAATGCGTCCCTGTTTATCCTTGTCGGTCAGGGTTTGCAGCAGGGTGTTACCGCCGATTATGTTTAATGAGCCCGCACAGCATCCGCAAAGGTAGAGGCCTCTTGAAAGGAATTTGTGGCTGCAAAGTTGAGGGCATGATCTTCCGAGGTTGTCCATAAGATTCCTTTCCTTTTGGGTGATTGGTGAATAAAAATGTTCACCGTCACAGAGATGTTTGGTAGGAATGTTGCCCTCGTGGGCGGAAGAGGAACTTTCGAGTTTCATGGTTTTCGATTGCCTGATGTAGCTGAAGTGACGTGATTTTGTTGGTGTGTATAGGTGCATCTAGTTTCACCAAACTGTTCGATCTCCTCACAAAGCTGATTCAGCGCCAGCAAAAAATTGAATTGTGGCCGGTTCACACTCACTCCACCATTTTCCCCTGAGATCGGTAGGCGACAGCGGTTGGCGACTAGTGGGAGTTGAGGTGAGAAGCGGGTGCCAATAAATTGCTGCATCTCTATAAATGCAGCTGTAATCTGTTCAATCACAGTCTGTGCGTCGGGTGGCAAGATTTCCGGTTGTTGCGGCTGTTTAGATTCAGCAGCAAGATAGCTCAAGTAAAGTAAGGCTTCATAAATTTTTCTGTCCGCCTGAATCACTGCCAGCCGCTGAGATAAACTATCACCTCTCATCAGTGTTTCGTGTTTACGACCTTCAAGATGAGTATCCAGTTTATAAACGCTCTTTTGAGTTTGCTGGCTGAGTTTTTGAATGGCTTGAGGATCAAGTTCAGGTGATTGATATTCGGTCACGATCGCCTGAAAAAAGTGTTGAAAGTCTGTCCAGGTTTTGATTAGACCCTGTTTCCAGTTTGAACTTGACCAGTTTGGCAGCACCAACAGCGTCACAGCTAGCCCGATCGAGCAGCCAATAGCAATATCAATGGCTCGCCACTCCATCAATGCCACGGACGCTCCTTGCCTAAGGGAACCCAGAAAGCAAATATATGCAAACTGCTGAAAAAATTTAGCATACCCATAATTAGAGAGGGAAGGGCGTAAATATAGGTAAGGAAAAATAGTGATGAAGGCAGCCACAAACATGAGGGTGTGATGCCGAAAAATCAGCGCGTAAAATATCACTGCCGCAGCCACACCAAATGCCGTCCCTAATAAGCGCCCTTGGGCTTTCCAGAACGTATTACCAACGCTATCCCGACTGACAATTAAGGCGGAAACTGGAACCCAATCCCCGTGGGGTAAATTCAGCCATCTCGTCACAATTAATGCAATCAAAACCGCGATCGCAGAGCGGGTAGAACGACGACTGATAGGCTCATTGAGATCGAACCTCCACTCAATCGATTGATCGGAAAATGGTTTGCCCGATGTTTTCCAATGGGGTGCTTCTGAGAGTTGAGCCTCTGGCCTGAGAAGTAATGCATTTAGCTTTTTACATAGATTTTGGGTTGCAAAATCTATGCTTTGTAAATGAACCTGGTCAACAGTGGACAGTTTATTTTCAGCCATTAATTTGTGAATGATCTCTCCAATGGCTGGTTGAGGAGACAGGGGTGCTTGGGAAGGTTCCGGAACCATGGGTAAGCTTGAGAGAAACGCAGAACCCTGGGCACCAAATCTCTGGAGAGCGAATTTGAGATGAACACTAGTAAGGTGAGAATATTTTAAGGGAGAGAGGGCTTGTTCCAGGATAACGATCGCTTCAAACAGCGCTTCCTGAGATGAGATCAGATGTTGATCGGTTGCAATTATGGCTACTGTCCCGAGTTTGGAGTTTGACTGTACCTGCTTCAGGGTAGATTTTTGTGCTTCAATCAAACTAAAAATTCTGCGCTTGAGATCAGGAAGAGAATCCTTTGTTTGCTGAGAGGATTGATCCAGATTTAAAATGCTTAGATCAAGTAATCTAGCTAGACGAGATCGAGTGCGTTTTGACACTGCTTCCAGTGTTTTCTGAGGATTGCGGGGAAGAACCCAGAAAACGCAAATGAATGCCAGGAAAAACCCAAATAAAACGTTAATAATAATGAAAGGAATTTCCGAGATTTGGGGATTCTCAGCGATCGCAACCGGGATCAAGATCCAGGTGAGAGAGGTGTCATATTGCGAACCAAAACGCACAGCATATTGAGCAAAAAAGCTAAAAATCACGAGAAGTATGGCTTGGAGAAGCAGATAATTGCCCAGGCAACCGAGTAGGCCAATGGTGAGAATTGCCATCAAAGCGGCTCTCAGCATGGTGAGTTGTTGTTGTCGTGGAATATTACCGTTTGTCTTATGGACAAAAATCAAGGCCGCAAACACCATGATCGGTTGGGCAACTTGGGGGGCAATGTAAATCAGTGCCGCAGCCAATAGCGCTGCAAAGCAAGCTTTCCAGGCTTGGTGAAAATGCGAACCGGAAGGATCATGGAGATCGATTAAGCTAGTTTGGATATTTTTGATCCATTCAGGCATCTTTTTCTTTGAGCCTCAATTGAGTACTACCTCACGACTGGGGAATTGCATGAGACGCTAGAAGCTGCCTATAATTCTGCTTTAAAGCAGGCTGCACTGGAAGCATTTGAAGGCAGATATGAAGCAGAGGAAATGTCCACCCTGATCGATCTCAGAGCAATTCTCAACCAAGCCATGGAGTTAGTTTTGTCTACCGATTTGTCAAATGTTACCGACAAAACTACTTAATATAGCAGTCCGAATAAAGATATAAATTAATAGTTTATAAAAATATTTATAAAAGCCTTGCCTAGGAAAGCTCTCAAATAATTCAAATTATAGTTCATCTGATCTTTTTGTTTGTAATTTAAATCGGATTACTATAGTTTACCTGCATTGTAATGATTGTAGTTTTTTAAAGCATACATAGGTTTTCCCCCAAATTATTGATAATGATTGATTCAGAAAATTATTGAGTCTATTTATGGGGTACATCCATGATAGATATTCAATAGGCTGACATATAAGCCAGACTAGGAACCTACACGCCACGCTTCAACAGCGGCAGAGCGCTAAAATCTACTTCGTGAGATCGATGTATCACCTGATTTGATCATTTAACAGGTTCAAATCAGTAATCCAGTTAATTCAGTACAATCAACTACTACAATATATACGTTGATTCAACGATTACAGTCTTATACTTCAGTATCTTGGATCTTCATACTACGGCATAAAATGCTGGAATTGGTGAAGAGGTAATAAAGCCTGCTTCACTTTCTGTAAAATTTTGGACGAATTTTTACAGAGCCCAGCACTATAGCAGAACGACCCGATAGAGCCTCAGCTACGTGTCGAGGAGGTGCTTAAATCCTTCTACGTCCAAGGTTGGCCTGTTATCTTGTTCGTTGCCCTGCCTTAGAGGATGTTTTAAAAGGGTAGGCTTTAGCCTCAAATACAACTCAGAGGCGCGATCGCAAACCCTGGAACCCTGATTCTCTCGTATTAGCTTCTAGGTAGCTAGGGTGGTGAAACACACCCTGAAAGACTTTTAAAACATCCTCTTAGCACTTACAGGCGAGGGGTGACCCATCTAGGGCACAAGCTCCACCCTTAAGGACGGCTTTTGATACAACTGGAACCTACGCCCAAAGGCAGAGTCTTGCTCTTGGAAGCACCAACCTGTCTCGCAAGGGGCGGTCATTCCTGAGGAAGTTTTTGCTCCTAGGGAGCCAGCAAAGTTGTTCCCTACATCGACAGCGTAGAAGTCCACCCCGCGTCGTAGAGCTATGCCTACGGCAGGATATGCCAACGCTCCGCCGCAGGTATATGAGGGGTATTTCCTGCGGAAACGCTTCGCGAACAATGCCCCGAAAATCGACTCACAATGCAGAATACAGGCCACGGACGGTGGGTGGTGCTGCCTGTAGAGACAGGTTGCTTGAGAACCCCGTTCGCGAAGCGCTCGCCCTAGCGATTAGAAGCAGGAACGCCCTCACCGAAACAGATGGAAGTTTGTTCGAGAGCCAGGGAAGCCAGCGCTGTAATCTTTGATTCAGCGTCGGGAGGAGGGTCAGATCCTTAGTAACTATCTTCAGCGTCAACGTTCTTCAAGGTTAAACGTTGATTGGCGTCAACCAATCGCTCTGAGATCGCCTGCCGCCAGGTTAAGCTGACATCCAAATCGGCCAACACGTCAATCGCCTGCTGCCGATAGGAGGCGCTGCGAAGGGTATCGACCCGTTCCAGGAACTTGAGATTTTCGTAAACCTTTGCCGGAGAGGGGTGTGTCATGATTTCATCTCTCTGCTACTGACAGGTGTTGTGGGTCAAGGATTCAGAAGACTGTCGGACGATAAAGCGACCGATGCTTGCGCCGACTTCTGTTTTACATTATCTTCTAAGCGATCGCGCGGCCTCAGATTCAGCGATGAACCGTTATAGTCCTGTACGTATCGACGGGTTTATTGACATTTGTTTAAGATCGTCACCATCAATGAGATATCAATACCCGTTACCTCACCCAAAATTTTCAGCAGGGGATCAGGAAGTCATGAGAAGTAAATTGAGATTTATATCGGCAATGTAAGCTTGTGTAAATATCCGCAAGGGTTTTGTAGCGATCGCAGTCAGGAATCAGAATGTTACTATCAAAGGTTGATGCTTTTTGAAGCAGAAAATGAATTCAATCCTGCCCCAGGATATCTGACGATTTTCTTAAGGACAGCAGGGTATCGATTTTTCTCGTTAGATAATTCGCAAAACATGAGCGCGATCGCTGCTGGGATCACAAGTGTCGAAACCGTTGCTGTGGTATTTATTTCTGTGCTGTTTTTAGGCTAACTATCAGGCCAATCTAAAATGACTCGCAAAACTTTGCCCTCCAAACAAGGCCTCTACGACCCACAGTTTGAGCATGATGCCTGTGGAGTTGGTTTCGTCGTCCAGATCAAGGGAAAAGCATCCCATGACATCGTTGAGCAGGCGTTGACGATTCTCCTCAATCTCGATCACCGAGGTGCGGTTGGCGCGGAACCCAACACCGGAGACGGAGCAGGAATCCTGATGCAGTTGCCCCATAATTTTATGCGCAAGGTTGCCGCTGCCGAGGGGTTGACGCTGCCAGCACCGGGACAGTATGGGGTCGGGATGATCTATGCGTCACCAGATCCAGAGCTGCGTCAGCAAAGTCGGCGGATATTTGAGGAGGTGGCGGCAAAGGCGGGGCAGTCGGTGATCGGCTGGCGAGATGTACCCACAGACAATTCCAGCTTGGGCGCAACCGCCCGTGCCAGTGAGCCCTTCATGGAGCAGGTGTTTATCCACCGCAGTCCTGACCTGGTAGACGATTTGGCCTTTGAGCGCAAGCTGTATGTGATTCGCAAGCAGTCCCACATGGCGATTCGCCATCCCGGCATCGATCGCCACTGGTATCCCGCCAGCATCTCCTGCCGCACGATTGTCTACAAGGGGATGCTGATGCCCGTGCAGGTGGGGCGATACTATTCCGATCTGAGTGATCCGGATATGGAAAGTGCTCTGGGGCTGGTTCATTCCCGTTTCAGCACCAATACCTTCCCCAGTTGGGAGCGCTCCCACCCCTACCGCTATATCGCCCACAACGGCGAGATCAACACCCTGCGAGGCAACATCAACTGGATGCACGCTCGTCAGTCCATGTTTGAGTCGGAGCTATTTGGGGACGACCTGAAAAAACGCCCAACCCGTGATCAACATTGAGGGCAGTGACTCTACGATTTTTGACAACACGCTGGAATTACTCACCCTCTCGGGTCGCTCTCTGCCCCATGCGGTGATGATGATGATTCCAGAACCGTGGGCGGAGCATGAGTCCATGAGTCCAGAGAAGAAGGGGTTTTACGAATATCATTCCTGCCTGATGGAGCCGTGGGATGGCCCCGCCTCCATTGCCTTCACGGACGGCACCGTGATGGGGGCGGTACTGGATCGCAATGGTCTGCGCCCCTCCCGTTACTATGTCACCACCGACGATCGCGTGATCATGGCTTCCGAAGCCGGCGTTTTGCCCGTGCCGCCGGAGCAGGTGGTGAAGAAGGGTCGCCTGGAACCCGGTCGCATGTTCCTGGTGGATATGAGCCAGGGACGGATCATCGCCGACGAAGAAATCAAGCGCAGCATTGCCACGGCCTATCCCTATCAGGACTGGTTGGCTGAAAATCTGGTGAATCTGTCAGATTTACCGGGGGGTGAACCCGTTGGGGTAAGCCCAGAGCCTGTCTTGACCTTACCCCAACAGCAGCGAGCCTTTGGCTACACCTTTGAAGAAGTGCGGTTGTTGCTGACACCCATGGCTCAAAACGGGGTGGAGGCGGTGGGGGCCATGGGCACGGATACACCCCTGGCGGTGCTGTCGGATCGTCCCAAGCTACTGTATGACTATTTCCAGCAGCTCTTTGCCCAGGTGACCAACCCGCCGATTGACTCTATTCGTGAGGCGATCATCACGTCCCCAATTACGACCATTGGCAGTGAGCGCAATCTGCTGCAGCCGGAACCCGAAAGCTGTCGGTTGATCAAGCTGAAAACGCCCGTGATCAACAACGCTGAATTGACGAAGCTGCAGGAGATTGACAATCCCCATTTCGCATCAATGACGCTGCCAATCCTGTTTGACCCCAAGGCGGGGGTTAGGGGGCTGGAAGCGGCGATCGCAGAGATTTGTCAACAGGCAGATCAGGCGATCGCCGCTGGCAAGAATTTGATGATTCTCAGCGATCGCGACATCGCCAAAGACCGGGCTGCGATCCCAGCCTTACTAGCGGTCTCGGGTTTGCATCACCACCTGATCCGCAACGGCACCCGCACCCGTGTTGGCCTAGTGCTGGAGTCTGGGGAACCCCGTGAGGTGCATCACTTTGCGGTGCTGATTGGCTATGGCTGCGGAGCCATCAACCCCTATCTCGCCTTTGAGACGATAGCGGCCATGATCCAGGATGGTTCCCTCCCCGGTTTGGACTTCGCCACCGCCTGTAAGAACTACATCAAGGCGGTCACCAAAGGCGTGATCAAGATCGGTTCCAAGATTGGAATTTCGACGATTCAGAGCTATCGCGGGGCCCAGATTTTCGAGGCGATCGGATTGGATACCTCGGTGATTAACCAATACTTCACCTGGACAGCGTCCCGATTGGAGGGGGCAGATCTGGGGGTACTGGCGCAAGAGGCAATCCTCCGCCACCGCCACGCCTTTCCCGATCACGACACCCAGGATCAAACCCTGGATGTCGGTGGAGAGTACCAATGGCGAAAAGAGGGGGAAGCCCATCTGTTTAGCCCCGAAACGATTCACCTGTTACAGCAGGCGGTACGGGCAGGTAACTACGACCTCTACAAGCAATACGCCGCCAAAATTAACGAACACGGTAAGCAGTTCTTCAGAATTCGCGATTTGCTGGAGTTCAAGGCTCGGGAACCAATTCCCCTGGAGTCCGTGGAACCCGTGGAGGCGATCATGCGGCGCTTCAAGACGGGGGCAATGAGCTATGGATCGATTTCCCAGGAGACCCACGAGGCGTTGGCGATCGCCATGAACCGGATTGGGGGTAAATCCAACACTGGGGAGGGAGGCGAAGATCCCGAACGGTATACCTGGACAAATGAACGGGGTGATTCCAAGAACAGCGCCATCAAGCAAGTGGCCTCGGGTCGCTTCGGTGTCACCAGCCTCTACCTGTCCCAGGCCAGGGAACTCCAAATTAAGATGGCCCAAGGGGCAAAACCTGGTGAGGGCGGACAACTGCCCGGGCTCAAGGTGTACCCCTGGATTGCCAAGGTGCGTCACTCTACCCCTGGTGTGGGTTTGATCTCCCCCCCACCCCACCATGACATCTATTCCATTGAAGATCTGGCGCAATTGATCCACGACCTCAAGAATGCCAATCGCAAGGCTCGGGTCAGTGTGAAGCTGGTATCGGAAGTCGGTGTAGGCACCGTCGCAGCGGGGGTTGCCAAGGCCCACGCCGATGTGGTGCTGATCTCTGGATTTGATGGGGGCACCGGAGCGTCTCCCCAGACCTCCATCAAACACGCCGGACTCCCCTGGGAACTCGGCCTGGCTGAAACCCACCAAACCCTAGTGCTGAACAACCTCCGCAGCCGCATTGCCGTAGAAGCAGATGGCCAAATGAAGACGGGGCGGGATGTGGCGATCGCCACCCTCCTGGGAGCTGAGGAATACGGCTTCTCCACCGCACCCCTGGTATCCCTGGGCTGCATCATGATGCGGGTGTGCCACAAGAACACCTGCCCCGTAGGCGTTGCCACCCAAAATCCGGAACTGCGGAAAAACTTCACCGGTGACCCCCAGCACACCGTCAACTTCATGACCTTTATCGCCCAAGAACTTCGGGAGATCATGGCCTCCTTGGGCTTCCGCACCATTAACGAAATGGTGGGTCGGACGGATGTGTTGGAGCCAAAACAGGCGATCGACCACTGGAAGGCCAAGGGCATTGACGTGTCTAAGATTCTCTACCAGCCAGAAGCGGGGCCAGAGATCGGTCGCTACTGCCAGATTCCCCAAGACCACGGGCTGGAGAAGTCCCTCGACATCACCACCCTGTTGGATCTGTGTCAACCCGCTCTTGAGAACGGCCGTAAAGTCAGCGCCACCCTGCCCATCACCAACGTGAACCGCGTGGTCGGCACCATCCTGGGCAATGAAATCTCCAAACGCCATTGGGAGGGTCTCCCGGAAGACACGATCCACCTTCACTTCCAGGGGACGCGGGGCAAAGCTTCTCTGCCTTCGTGCCCAAAGGGGTGACCATGGAGCTAGAGGGGGATGCCAACGACTACCTGGGCAAGGGTCTCAGCGGCGGCAAGATCATCCTCTATCCCCCCAAGGCATCGACCTTTTTGGCGGAGGAAAACATCATTACGGGCAACGTGGCCTTGTATGGAGCCACAGATGGGGAAGCCTACATTCGCGGGTTGGCTGGGGAGCGCTTTTGCGTCCGCAACTCCGGGGTGCGAGCGGTGGTGGAAGGGGTCGGTGACCACGGCTGCGAATACATGACTGGAGGCAAAGTGGTGATCATTGGCCCTACCGGACGCAACTTTGCCGCAGGCATGAGCGGCGGTATCGCCTACGTGCTGGATGAAGCCGGGGACTTCGCCAGTCGCTGCAACAGTGAAATGGTAGATCTGGAGCGCCTGGAAGACCCGGAAGAAATTCGTGAGGTACACGACATGATCCAGTCCCATGTGCAGTTGACGGGCAGTGGCAAGGGCGATCGCGTCCTGGTGGCCTGGAACGACATCGTCTCCAAGTTCGTAAAGGTCATGCCCCGGGACTACAAGCGTGTTCTCCAGCACATCCAAAAAGCCTTGGCAGACGGTCTCAGCGGCGACGATGCCCTATCGGCAGCGTTTGAAGAAAACGCCCGCGATATCACTCGCATCGGCGGCAGTTAAACCAACACAACAGTAAGGGTAAGGCAATGCTTTGCCCTTACAAATCCCACCCTCCATTTCCAACCCGGATCATCCATTCACAACCACTGACAACCATCATGGGAAAACCAACTGGCTTCATGGAATTTCTGCGGGAGGTGGCGAAGGAAGTTTCGCCCCTCGATCGCATCCGTAACTGGGATGAATTTCATCTGCATATGCCCGATGAGAAGTTGCAGACTCAGGGCGCGCGGTGTATGGACTGTGGCACCCCCTTCTGTCACACCGGCATCGAAATCAATCGCGCCGCCAGTGGTTGTCCTATCAATAACTTGATCCCCGAGTGGAACGATCTGATCTATCGAGGCCGTTGGCAAGATGCCCTGGATCGGCTCCACAAGACCAACAACTTCCCAGAGTTCACAGGGCGGGTTTGTCCTGCGCCCTGCGAAGGGGCTTGTGTCCTAGGCATCATTGATCCCCCTGTCACCATTAAGAACATCGAGTACTCCATCGCTGAAAAGGGCTGGGATCAAGGCTGGATTAGACCCACGCCGCCGAGCCAGCGCACCGGCAAAAAGGTCGCGATCGTTGGTTCTGGCCCTGCGGGATTGTCCGCTGCTGCCCAGCTCAATTCGGCAGGCCATTGGGTGACGGTATACGAACGGGCCGATCGCCCTGGCGGTTTGCTGATGTACGGCATCCCCAACATGAAGCTGGACAAGAAAAAGGTAGTGATGCGTCGCCTGGAGGTACTGGAAGCAGAGGGGGTTACCTTTGTCTGCAAGACAGAAATTGGCAAGGATATCCCCACGGAAACCCTGGTGAAAGACTTTGATGCGGTGGTTCTCTGTACCGGAGCGACCCGACCCCGTGACTTACCCATCCCAGGACGCGATCTTCCAGGCATCCACTTTGCGATGGAATTCCTGACTGCCAATACCCAGGCGGTGCTCAATGGGTTTGATGGCGACCCCTACATTACAGCGGCAGCTAAGGATGTGGTGATTATCGGTGGCGGCGACACCGGAACGGACTGCGTCGGCACCTCCCTCCGCCACGGCTGCACCAGCGTCACCCAACTGGAAATCATGCCCAAGCCCCCCGAAACCCGTGCCCCCAGCAATCCTTGGCCGGAGTGGCCCAAGATCTACCGCATGGATTACGGCCAAGAAGAAGCTGCTGCCCTATTTGGCGATGATCCCCGCGTCTACAGCACCACCACGACCCACTTCGAGGGTGACGAGAATGGTCGGGTAAAAGCAGTGCACACCGTGCAGGTGAATTGGATGCGAGATGAACAAGGCCGCTTTGGCCCCCAACCCATCCCTGGCACAGAAAAGGTGATTCCAGCTCAACTGGTGCTGCTGGCGATGGGCTTCCTCGGCCCTGAACAGCCGCTCATTGATGCCTTGGGTCTGGAGCAGGATAGTCGCAGTAACATTAAGGCGGAACACGAGCAATACACCACGAGCATTCCTGGTGTGTTTGCAGCGGGAGACTGCCGTCGAGGTCAAAGTCTTGTGGTGTGGGCGTTTAATGAAGGTCGTGGTGTCGCGCGGGAGTGCGATCGCTACCTCATGGGCACCACCGAACTCCCCTAATCTTCAGCGCCTCTGGTGTTTGCCTGCCAACTCAAGTGTGCTGTCCGTGCAAGGAGGTGATCCAAATTACTGGCCTAGCACGGCAACAGTCATCAGCAGCAGGGCGATCGTCAGCCAGGGTAGTAGGTGAGATTGAAAGCGAAACCTTGCAGCCTTTTTCCTCTCTTGCAAAATGTAATGCAACAACTGAAGCTCATCTTCAGTTGGCGGTGGATTTTTTGATAATGCCGAAGCAAGATCATCCACTGAAACCTCTGCGTTTTTCCCCATGTCCAATCCTTGGCTTATTTGTGAGATCTGGATTGCATCATAGTTTGTGGCTATAATTATGACTCCAATTTATACTGTTGCTCAAGCAGTTGATCGCAGTTCCCACTACGATGCGGTAAACGCTGACTTAAGAATCCAGAAGTCAGAATCCAGAAGGGTTTTGCGATTCTGACTTCTGAGAGGATGTTTTAAAAGGTTTTTTGGGTCAGATTTTATGCTAACTGCCTCACCATGATTCGTATCATGGCCAGGTAAATAAATGTCTCCGAAGTTTCTGGCCATAACTCATAGTCTCGAACCAATCGACGGTACCCCATGAGCCAGCCAAATGTTCGTTCAACAACCCACCGTTTTTTTCAGCAATACGAACCCTTTGGTTTGCTCTGGTCGCAGCACAACCTCCACAATCCACCGACAAACATCCATCACCCACATCAGGAATGGATTACCGTCAAAACCGCCATCGGCCCAAATCGTATGCAGTCGCGATACCCCTTGACCCATCTGTTTCACCTGTTGGAGTACCTGTTTAGCCCCCTCTCGTTCGGGTACACTCGCGGCAGTCACCAAGA
>NZ_JJML01000061.1 GCF_000775285.1 Neosynechococcus sphagnicola sy1
GTGGACTACTGGAAGTAGGACAGCAAACAATAGATCGTTTTGCAGGCACTTCGAGATCGCGGCATTCGTATCAGTATTGACGATTTTGGTACGGGTTATTCATCACTTGCTTATCTGCAAAAGCTCCCTGTAGACACTTTGAAAATCGATCGCGTATTTGTCAAAGATATCCAAGCTAATGGAGAGAATGCCGAAATTGTGCAAGCGGTGATTCAATTAGGAAAAGCTTTAGGAAAGGATATTATTGCCGAAGGTTGTGAAACTAACGCTCAGGTTACCTTCTTAAAAGGAATTGGCTGCGATTTTGCACAGGGTTACCACTTTGCCGAGCCAATGGATGTAGCACATGTAGGTAAATTCATAACAAAATTTATGGGTAGCGATCTAGAGGCCATGATAAATTAAAGATATTTTAGCAATCAGTCCAAATACCAATGGAACTAAAATGTTCCTACTGTGAACCTGCCTACATTGTTAAAAATGGCACAACCCGCCATGACAAACAAAATCACAAGTGTAAAAACTGTAATCGACAATTTGTAATTAACCTTAATAATCAGCTAATCTCTGCAACTAAAATCAAATTAATTGATAAATTCCTATTGGAACGTATGTATCTTAGAGCAATTAATCGTGTTGCTAATATTTCATTAGCATGGGTACAGTGTTATGATAGCAACGTTTTATGAAGCTGTTGATGCCATACAATCTCTTCTAATGTTTCTACCGCTCCAGCAGCCTCATCTGTTAGAGCTAAAGGTGCCGCCTTATTTTTACCAGCATCTCGAACCACCTTAACAATCTCTTTTGCATCGAGATCATCAAGATTGGCAGAAGTGGAGATTAAAGACCATACGCCGCGTGCTGAATTCTGCAAAAGCCCATATTTTTTCAGATAAGTCCGGCTCCACGCAAGTCGATATTCAACCTCGCTTTGTGATGTGCTGCCATGCAGAATTTCAAGCACTTTATCGGGTAGGCTCAGAAGTTGCACTACTTTTTCATAAATCTCGTCAGTTGTACCAGAACCACCCAAAATTTGTAGAGCCTGAATTGTGGGCAGGAGCATTGAGTCAAATGTTGGAACTGAAGAGGCAGATCGCTTCATGTATAAATTGATGAGCCGATTTACAAAAATACTACCTTGTCAAATATAAATCGCCACTCAAGAAATGTAACAGATTTGCGGTGATCGCCCATTTTCAAACACCTGACAGATAATTTCACAGTACTGCCCCAACCCACGGACGAAGCCAGCTAAAGTTCACAATCACCGGACGCAGAGAACTTCCGACAAAACCATTGTACTTCAAAGTTCCGGTGCATTGCGGTTGTTATGCATCTGTTTCATTTGGAATAATGGCAAGTAGATCAGTTACTCCTACGTCTATTCCCACTTGAGATAATAATGTTATGACTTGACCTCGGTGATGAGTTTGATGATTAAAAAACGTGCACCAACATGCTATAGCAATTCTTGTTTGCACCGACATTTTTCATATTTGTGTAGTGCAACTCGCAATCGAGATCAGCTTCTGTAACTGTACTACCCCACTCAGCGATAATACCATCAAGGTTTTTTGCGGTAGTTATAAAGTAGCGTGAACTCGGAGAAGAGCATTGGGTCTAGTGATTCTGGGCTTTGCGTTGATGGTCGCTGCAATATCTTATAGTTTGCAGGATGACTCGCAAAGCGATTGAGCCGAATTGTGTCCCCAACAGCGATGTGATTTAGCGTACTCAAAATTGAGCCAAAAAATACTCCTCTCTCAGCGACAAGTTCCATTGTAGGTAACTTAAAAGTGCTTTGTATTACTTTTCATTCATCCACTGATTATATGAAGCCATAAGACCAATGTGGCTGACTCGATTCAACTGTTCCCCCAGAAGCATAACGGCACAGGCTTCAGCCGACAGTGGACACAATTTACATTGCCATCAAGTATGATGAAGACTCATTTTAGTCTAAAGTATTTCAGAGTATGCTAAGTTTTAAACCGATTCAAGAATACTTTGAAAGTTTACAACTTATGATCGCCATTGTGGAAGAATTGAATCTCAATTGGCGGATTTGGCAATGAGGATTTCCGCTGATACCTACCTGCCTTTTCCCCCCTCGCTCGTTTATGCAACCTTTCGCGATCGCCTGGTCGAGGTGGTGGCAATGATGCCCAATATCGAGCGATTTAAGCTGGTGTCACGGCAACAGGACGATGATCGAGTCTCTCTGATTTGCGAGTGGCAGGGTAGTGGCGAAATTCCAGCGATCGCCCGGATGGTTTTGAGTGAGACCATGCTGCTGTGGACGGAATTCACCACCTGGGATCAGTCGACCTTGACAACGGAGTGGCGGATTCAAACCCATGCCTTTCCAGAAGCCGTTATCTGCTCAGGGATTAATCGGTTCTTAGTTGATAATGGGGGCACCCGGATTGAAAATCGGGGAGAACTCACTATTGATCCCCTGCACCTAAAAGGTATTCCCTCGATCTTCACGGGGATGGTGGCTCGCACCGTGGAAGACCTGCTGGGCAAACGCATTGGTCCCAACCTGCTGCGCATGGCCGAGGGGGTACAGCGCTACTTGGAGCAACACCCTCAAGGCTAAGCCGTGATGTCGGCAGGGGGGATTGGAAGCCCTCGCTATAGTAGGGGAAGAGATCTTACCGCTAGCGTTATGGTTGACTTCCATCTGCAAGCTCCCTTCCAACCCACCGGAGACCAACCCCAAGCGATTCAGAAGTTGGTACAGGGACTCGAAGTGGGCGATCGCCGCTTAACCTTGTGGGGAGCGACGGGGACGGGTAAAACCCACACCATCGGGCGGGTGATTGCAGCCTGCCATCGCCCCACCCTGGTCTTAGCCCACAATAAAACCCTGGCGGCGCAACTTTGTAATGAGTTGCGGGAGTTTTTCCCCGACAACGCCGTTGAATATTTTGTTAGCTATTACGACTACTATCAGCCGGAAGCCTACATCCCGGTATCGGATACCTACATCGAAAAAAGTGCCGCGATCAACGAAGAAATTGATATGCTGCGGCACTCGGCCACGCGATCGCTGTTTGAACGCCGGGATGTGATCGTGGTGGCCTCAATTAGCTGTATCTACGGTCTCGGGATGCCCGCTGAGTATCTCAAAGCCTCAATTCCATTGCGGGTGGGGGAAGAAGTCAATCAGCGGCAAATTCTGCGGGATCTGGTCTCCGTCCAGTACAACCGCAATGACCTGGATTTAGGACGGGGGCGGTTTCGGGTCAAGGGAGATGTCTTAGAAATTGGCCCCGCCTATGAAGATCGGATTGTTCGCGTGGAATTCTTTGGGGATGAGATCGATGCCATTCGTTACATTGATCCCGTTACCGGAGCCACCCTACAAAGTCTGGAGGCAGTGAATATCTATCCAGCCCGCCACTTTGTCACCCCAGAAGATAGGTTAGAGGAAGCCTGTGTAGCCATTGATCAAGAACTGAGTACCCAAGTGACGGCCCTAGAGGCCGAAGGCAAACTCCTGGAAGCCCAACGACTGGCGCAACGGACACGCTACGACCTGGAAATGCTGCGGGAGGTGGGTTACTGCAATGGAGTAGAAAATTACTCGCGTCACTTGGCCGGACGCCAGGCGGGGGATCCACCGGAGTGTTTGATTGACTATTTCCCCAAGGATTGGCTGCTGGTGATTGATGAATCCCATGTCACCGTGCCCCAACTGCGGGGAATGTACAACGGCGATCAAGCACGGAAGAAAGTGCTGATCGATCACGGGTTTCGCTTACCCAGTGCGGCGGATAATCGGCCCCTCAAGGCCGAGGAGTTCTGGGAGAAGGTGAATCAGTGTATCTTTGTTTCCGCCACCCCTGGGATGTGGGAGTTGGAGCAGTCTGGGGGGCAGTTTCAGATCACAACCCAGGAAAAATCAGACGTCAAGGTTTATATTCCCAAAACGGGTGCGGTGGTGGAGCAGGTGATTCGACCGACGGGGGTGGTTGACCCAGAGGTGTTTGTGCGCCCCACCACCGGACAGGTGGATGATCTCCTGGGGGAGATTCAACAGCGGGTGGATCGCCAAGAGCGGGTACTCGTTACCACCCTGACTAAACGCATGGCCGAAGACTTAACCGCATACTTTCAAGAACGGGGAATTCGCGTCCGTTACCTCCACTCCGAAATTAACTCCATTGAGCGGATTGAAATTCTCCAAGATCTGCGAGAAGGAGAGTTTGATGTCCTGATTGGGGTGAATCTGCTACGGGAGGGCTTAGACTTACCAGAAGTTTCCCTGGTCGCCATTCTCGATGCTGATAAGGAAGGGTTTTTACGGGCGGAGCGATCGCTGATTCAAACCATTGGCCGCGCCGCTCGCCATGTAAGGGGACAGGCGATTCTCTATGCCGATAACTTCACCGACAGCATGGCCAAAGCCATTGATGCAACGGTACGGCGGCGTGAAATTCAACTAGCCTATAACGCCGAACATGGGATTACGCCCCAACCGATCATCAAAAAATCACAGAACGCCATCCTCTCATTTTTAGCAGTCTCCCGACGCCTCAATGCCCAGGAACTTGAAATTGCCTACGATCAAGCCGATGACTTGCCCCTCGACAATATTCCCAATTTGATCACCCAACTAGAAGCACAGATGCAGGAAGCGTCCAAGAACCTAGCCTTTGAAGAGGCTGCCAAGTACCGCGATCGCATTAAACACCTGCGGGATAAACTGATTGGCCGTTCGTCCCAGTGAGGGGAAAGGGAATGGCAGTACAAGCATGGAACGGAGTGTCATCCTGGCTTTTTTATGCCCCAACACCATTTGCTAAGGTGAATTTGAGATACTGGGAAAGGAGTCGTAGGCACCCTGCATAAATGTTCATCATTGATCTAACGTTGAAAAATAATCCCCTGGCATTGTCCGTTCAGCGCAAAACCGCCGAGGATGCTGAGACCATCTATCAGGAAATTCTCACCGCCATGGAGTCTGGGACACCTACCCTGCTGGCGCTGACCTGTGAGTTCCAAACCGGGAAGCGCTTGAGCGTCCGTAGCAGCGAGATTGCAGCGGTACAAGTTTCGGAAAAATCCAGTACTGCCGCCGCTTCCGGTAGACCTCCTGGCTTCTTTGCGATCGCCCAATGAATGAAACGGCCTCTGAGCAGTTGGCGATCGTGGTTCGTAACCTATGTTTTCGGTGGCCCCAGGGGGAACCCGTTTTACAGTCCTGCTCTCTAGAGGTTCCCAAAGGAGCGTTCTGGATGTTATTGGGCACCAACGGTAGCGGTAAATCAACCCTGTTACGAATCTTGGCAGGCTTACACCCACCCCAGTCAGGAACGATTCAAACCAGCCAGCCCCTGGGGTTTGTCTTTCAAAACCCCGATCATCAATTGGTGATGCCCACGGTGGGTGCCGATGTTGCCTTTGGGCTGGTGGCCGAAAACCTGACGCCTAAACAGACTCACCATCGGGTTGAGGAAGCCTTATCAGCCGTGAATTTGTTGGCATTGCAACGCCGCCCTATCTATGCCTTGAGTGGCGGACAGAAGCAGCGAGTTGCCATTGCTGGGGCGATCGCCCGTCACTGTGAGGTTCTACTCCTCGATGAACCCACCGCTCTTCTGGACCCAGATAGTCAATTGGATCTGGTCAGACAGGTACAAGGTCTGGTGAAAAGTCGGGGGTTAACGGCACTGTGGGTAACTCACCGATTGGAAGAATTGGATTACTGTGATGGCGCGTTTCTGCTGCAACAGGGTCGCGTCATAGCCCAGGGGCATCCCGCTGCCATTCAGCAACGCCTATGCCAGGAGGTTGAGCAGGAGTCGCTTTAACCGCCCCCCCAGCGATCGCGATCGTACACACTCCCCCCTAAGAAGTAATGGCTGCACCGGATACTTAACAAAGAGCAATAAAAAACTGCCATGATGGGAGCGATTGAGGATCGCACGGATCAACGATTCTCAGTTCAATTTTTCTATGGTATCTCGCAGCCTAACCCAAGCCACCCTACTCGTTGATGGTTACAACATCGTTGGAGCCTGGTCAAGCCTGATCAAGCTGCGCGATCTTCAGGGGTTATCAGAAGCACGGCGGGTTTTAACGGAAGATTTAATTAATTACAGTGCCGCTCGGGGTTACGAGACCCAGCTGGTCTTTGATGCCCACTATCAAGCCGGTGGTGGCAGCCGGGAAGTTTGGACTCCCAATCTATCGGTCTACTATACAGATTTTGGACAATCCGCAGACACCTACATTGAGAAAGCCTGTGCCCTCTTTCGCCACAATATTCAAAAGTTTCAGCGGCGATTAATTGTGGCCACCTCTGACCGAGCCCAGCAACTCACCGTTGTTGGCTATGGTGCTGAGTGGATGTCTGCCCAGCAGTTGCAGCAGGATCTAGATGCTGCCACCCAACGAGTTCGACAACAGCAGCGATCAAGTCAGCGTTCCTCCCAACGGTTTTTAGCCAGTTCTCTTGACCCCATTGCCCAAGAACGACTCGCCCGTCTACGGTTGGGACTCCGTCCCGATTAACGTTTTGGGTGAACAGTTGGCAGAAAGTTATCTCAAGGCTCTTGCCAAATCCTATCGCTACTCGTTACGATTAGATCCGGGCTCATTCCTCAGTAGCTCAGTGGTAGAGCGATCGACTGTTAATCGATTGGTCGCAGGTTCGAATCCTGCCTGGGGAGTTCTTTAGTGCATTCAAGAAGTAGCTTATTGCCCCTACCCCTATTGAGGGGACAGAGGAGCCTCGGCTTTACCCCGGACAATGCTGGCCTGAATCCGGGGCACAGCTAGAAATAGCTTGGCATCTCGAAGCAAACGCTCTCCCCAGAGATTATCTTTGAGGAATTTTAAGTCTCCATAACGGCTGTCGAGCTTCAAGGCTGCTTCCCCAATTTTCAACCCCTGTTCGCGGTCGCCCTTAGAATACAACGCAATGGCTAGGGCGAGCTGTGGTTCTGTGGCCTTGTTGTCAATGGTAATCGCGGTTCGCCAAGAACGAATGGCTGTTTCCACTTCACCCTGTTCATAGCGAATTAACCCAATATTGTTAACAGCGGGCCAGAAATTGGCCTCCAATGCCACTGCTTTCTCATACTGGGCGATCGCCTGGGGAAACTGCTTGAGCACGTAGTACGTATTGCCCAAATCAAATAAAGCTCCAGGAGCATCGGGCTTTAACCTTAGACCAGACTGGAGGGCTTCCAGGGCTGCTGCGTATTTCCCCTGTTGAAAGTAGGCAGATCCCAAGGTAAATAGAATTCCAGGATTCTCGAGATCTAAGGATCTCGCCTGCTGTAACGCAGCAATTCCCTGATCAAATTTCTCCCCTTGCAGGTACAAGCGGCCTAGCAGTAACCAAACCTGTGGGTTTTTGGGAGCCAGTTGGGTTGCCAGTTCCGCCCTTGGCAAGGCTAATTGAAATTGCTGAAATTGGGCTAGTTGAATCGCCTCTTGGGCTAGGGTCACCCCCTGTTTCTCTAATGTCTCCACATCCAGTTGCGGCACGTAGGGGAGCAATGCTTGAGCTTGGACAGTTTGGGGAGCCGCAATTCCCCCCAACCACAGACCGAAACTAGCCAATAAGGGGAGTGAAATACGACGAATAAGCACAGCAATCCAGTAAGAATCAGGTCAAAGGGTTGTCAACTAGCTTAAGCCATCTCCCAGGGAAACGGCGATAAATTGTCGGAGCTTCCAGGGGGGGGTCCCAGTTAGCATTTTTAGCTCAGCCTGCGGCCAAGGGGAAGGAGAGAGTGACGGTATAGTATCCCGAAACATCAGGTCGGCAGACAATGCTGACATTCTGAATCTGAATCCGTTTACGACACAAGGCAATTTCAGGGGCAAAATCCTGACCTTCGCAGGGTGCAAAGCGATGGGAGGTGATGTGGAGATTCAGGTGGGTGTCGGTAATGGCGGCTTCTAGACGCACCGTTGCCTGGGCATCAGAATAACGGAGGGCACGACTGAGAAGATCTACGATGACAGCCTCTGTTAACTCCTGATCCGCCAAGACGGGTAGCAGGGGTGCCTGAAGATCGCAGATGAACTGGCAGCCACCTGGACGAGGTTGGAGCAAGTGACGGCTGGCAGCAACTAAGAGGGGTTGTAGATCTAGCACCTCTAAGCTGACCTTGACTTTACCCGCTTCTAACTTTTGCAGCAGGATGGCATCAGAGAGCAGATCACACAGTCCGTCCACTTCTGCCTGCAACTGATCTAGCGGTGCATGCCAACCACACTCCCCCTGGGCATCTTGGAAATGAATAAGATGGGTTTCCAGTTCATGGAGCGATCGCGCCACTCGTTGCTCGAGAGCAGTGAGAATCTTGGCATGGGTCTCTAATTCTCGTTGCAAACTGTTACACTCAAGGCGCAGCAACAGTGAATCTGCATCCGCTGATGGCGCGACAGACAACGTAGAGGATGATGCGATCACTTGCGGAGGCCCTCGTCACATTCAGAGAATTTAAGTCGTAGCTTTATAGTTATCTAGCAACTATGGCGGACTGATGGAGGGAGCAGCACCCACTGCCTAGATACTTATATGAGTAAAAGTAACAAATATTTATCTCGACCAGAATTTTCTTTATAAATGCTTAAGGATCTGCCAAGGAGTTGGGTGTTAGGTTGGCACGGGCATTGCGGCGCATCATCTCGGGCTTGATGCGCCGCAATGCTGAGGCTGGAAAGCGTTGCTGGTATTCCTGATCAGAGAGGGTGGCCAATTCAGTCAGGGGGGGTGCAACATTCTGGGGATAGGGCTGGAAGTCAGGAATGTCGGTTTCGCTGGCAAACCGCTGATTCCAGGGACAGACATCCTGGCAAATATCACAACCCGCAACCCAGCCCTGGAGATGGGGGGCGATCGCCCCTGGTAGGGTAGCGGCGCGATTCTCGATGGTGTGGTAGGCAATGCAACGATTGGCATCCACCACAAAGGGTTGGACTATGGCCGCTGTCGGGCAGGCATCGATACACCGACGGCAGGTGCCACAGTGGGCGGTATGAGGTGGGTCAGGCTGCAGAGTCAGATTGGTGAGAATTTCACCCAAGAAGACCCAGGAGCCATATTCCCGCGTAATCAAGTTGCTATTTTTGGCAATCCAACCCAGTCCCGCTCGCTGCGCCCAAACCTTATCCTGAATTGGCCCCGTATCCGCGTAGTAGCGGGTCTGAACACCCGGATCGAGACCCTCTAGCCAGGTGGAAAACGCCTTGAGCTTGCGCTGTAGCACCCGATGATAGTCCCGACCCCAGCCATAGCGTGAAATTTTGCCATACTGACGGCCCTCAGGACGTACCAGGGGAGTGTAGTAGTTAAGAGCCACACAGATCAGCGATCGCACCGTGGGCATGACCTGTTGGATATCTTGACGCTTGGGGGTTGCCATCCACTGCATCTGTGCCTGGTAGCCCTGGGTCAGCCAAGCTTGCAGCCCGGTACGATTCGGATCAGAAACTGTAGTTGGGGCAGCCGCAGAATCGACGGCTGCAATTCCAACTTTGTGGAATCCCAGAGTTAAAGCCTGGGCTTTAATTTGTTCCGTCGCATCGGTGGAGTCAGGGAGCAACAAAAGTGGAATTTTCAGGTATGGTGTTGGCAAGCATATCTTTAAAGATAAAGCGATCGCTAAGACTTTACCCATTGATTTCTCCGGGCATGTCTGCACGTAGCCATGGGGGAGACACGAACCGGAAAACCTTGAATTGAAGTTGGGCACAAAACAGTCATGATGCAAGAAACCACTGAACCAGCGATCGCCCCTGTTCCTCCAGAACCCGTTCGGCTTAGCAAAGCCAGAAAGCTGCTGATGGAGCTAACCCAAAAGCTACAGCAGTCCAAGGACAAAAAGTTTGTGCTGATGCTGGTGGGTAGGACAGGGGTTGGTAAATCCAGCACCATTAACTCATTGTTGGGACAGGAGGTTGCTACCGTTGGTGATTTTGAGCCCTCCACCATGCGTGTTTCCTATTATGAATGTGAACTCCACGGCATTAAGTTTGACCTGGTAGACACCCCCGGACTCTGTGATGATTTGGAGGAAGTGGGTAACGATCAGGAATACCTGGCGATGATCAAGAATCGCGTTTCCCATATTGATTCCATGCTGTTTGTCAGCCGCCTGGATGAAACCAGAGTCACAGGGGATGAAAAGCGGGGTATTCAACTGATTTCTTTGGCATTTACCCCCAAAGTTTGGGAACATGCCGTGATTGTATTCACCCATTCCAATGCCATCCCCGCCGATCGCTTTTTAGAGGTTGTGGAAAAACGAACTGACCTTGTGGAACGGGAAATCGCTCACTACGCAGGGATGAGTATTGCTGGAACCATTCCTTCAGTTGCGATTGACAATCTCAGCAAAACCACTCCCAACGGAGAAGAGTGGCTAGGGGAACTCTATACCAAGGTGTTTGTCAGGATTTCCCAAGGTGGTACCCTTCCCTTCCTCCTAGCCACCGCTCAGGATTTAGTTCCCCCCCAAGCTTACCCCCCCGGTATAGAACACACCCAGGCTGGACAGCCCATCCCCATGGGTTCTCCCCTATCTCCTCCATTTATTCTGGGTCAAACAGGAGGAACCCTCCCAACGCCCATCGACAGTTCGGCTCCCCAAGAACCCCGGATTAAGCTCAATCAAGAACAAAAACAGGAAATCAAGAAAAAAATTGACTCCTATATCATCTCCGGATTGTCTACGGTCGGTGTTGGCATCGGAGCCTCCTTTTATGGGCCATTGGGAGCATCGATTGGTGGTGCGATCGGGGCTGTGATCGGTCTGATTCTCTGGCTTTGGAGTTGAACGACACGGTGATAGAACCTTGGGATCTCCCTGGGTTGGCGATCGCCCCTTCACTGAAGTTCCGTCTCCAGCGGTAACCAACTATTTAGACTTTTGGCTTATTAGACAGATTTTCTCATCTGAAACTCATTTTCAGGCGATTTAACCTGGTTAGAGTTATGCAAATCCTTTTCCATCCAGCTCTCTTAATGGAGAAGGTCAGAAATCTTTCAAGCTATGTTTTCAAACAATATGAACAGCAGATATTCGTTTATTGGTGGCAAAAAAGGCCCATGGCAAGTGATAGAGGTGCGGGGTATTGTTGGGCATAGCTTAGAGCCTGTTGAAAGAGTCAATGTGGTAAATGATGTTATCAAGGAGCTGCCCTTGAATAGCTCGTGGGTTCTACAAAGTTTTACCAGTAATATTCGCTATTCTATGCGGGATGAAGTCAATATTCTTCGGGCAGTGCAGCCTTTGTTAAATCGTTCGGAAGCCGTTTCGGCGGTGCTAATTCCAATTAAAAAAACTCTCCAGTGGTGGGAAATGGCACAGGATGAGAGGCGAGCAATTTTTGAGGAAGAGTCGCATCATACAACGGTTGGCTTGGAGTATCTTCCAGGGGTTGCGCGGCGGCTGCTGCACTGTCGTGATCTTGGAGAACCATTTGATTTCCTTACATGGTTTGAATTCGCGCCGGAGTACACCAGGGCTTTTGATGAATTACTGTTGCGGATGCGTGCAAGCAAAGAATGGGAGTATGTGGAGCGTGAGGTTGAAGTTCGCCTAGAGCGAGATGATGGATTCTAGGGAAATTGCTCTATACCACTCAATGCTCAAAAGAGGGTGATTGCTTACAGAAAAATGCTTTCTGGGCGATCGCGGGATCAGGGTAAACATCGGTATTTCCTCCAACCGCATAGCGATAAGCTGCCAGCCCATAAATTGCGTCCAGAGTGGCTCCTAACTGGGTCGCTGTCACAATCATCAGCAGTAACACCCGCCCTCCCCAGATTGTCGCATCCATGTCGTTCTCTGCCACTCCCTTGGCAAAGGCCGGAAAGATCACCAAAAACAATAACGGCAAAACCACTAGCATAAATGCCAACCCGTGCCAGCGACTGGGGGTTGCTTGCTTGCCCCAAGTCTGAGCCACCCTTTGACTGCTATGTTGCAATGCCTTCCGGAAACCTCCTTCCTCCAGGGTGATCGTCGGTAATAGCATGATCAGGATCACATTCAAGGACTGTTGATAGGGACGGCCTAGCAGCCGAGTACCCAGTAAGGGGGCAATAAAAAACGCCAAAGAAAAAACCCAATCGTATTCCGCAGCAAAAAGTAGATTAAATTCAACAGTGTGGTGAGGATCGCATAACGGCAGATCGGCAGAACTTTTTGGGCTACCCGCACCAAGCCACTGATCAGGGAAGGGCGATCGCCCTCTAATCGAGCACTAATGGTGGTAATCAACGCCACATTACTGACGGTAATGATCAGACTGATCAGCAGGTAGAGTATACAAAATAGCCCAAACAACTGAGGTTTTTTGCTGATTGCTACCTCTGAGGCCAGCACCTGTTTAAACAAAGGGGACAGTACCGTAAAGGTAATCAGGATGGTTAAAGCCAGAGACACCAACGGGTAGAGGATCAATTTCCCCTGACTAAGCAGCACTCCCAGAGTAACGGTTAGAATTTGCCCGCTATTGGCGATCGCCTTCGACAGTTTATAGATCATTTCCGGGATACTCCTATCCGTTGGGCTTGCAGGTCAAGGGGTGTTGTCACTCCAGAGTCATCAAATCTTCCCAACAAAGACATCGGCATTGTCTAAGATGATTGAGGTAAATTACCCATCACAGAATTTTCAAGCCCCCACCCTTATGGAACTCAACTCCCAGATGCACATGGATATGATGAAGGCTGCCACTGGGGTCTTCAATTTGGTACAGGATGCAACGAGCTTAAAGTCAGTCTTTGATATCAACGATGGGCTTCGTAACTCAGAAGCTATGCAATCTGCCACAACCTATCTCAAATCTATACCAGAGATGGCGGCACTGATCTCAGAGCGTTATGTGACACCCATTCCTGACCTCAAGGCTCTACTGGCGCTACCGAAGGATACCCTGGGCTATGTCTACGCTGCCAAAATGACAGCAGAGAACTTTGACCCTAATTTTTACCGCCCAGTGCCCATTGCGGAAGATCTTGACTATATTCGCCTGCGCACCCGCCATACCCACGATATTTGGCATGCCGTTACCGGGTTTGATACGGATTCCCTGGGAGAGGTGGGTCTGCAAGCCTTTGGTTTTTCCCAGATGCACTATCCCAGCGCTGTGCTGATTATGACCGCTGGATTAATCAGCAGCGTTATTCGTTCGACTCAGGACTCTCACGAGATAGATGCATACTTTGAGACCATTTATCAAGGCTATCAGATGGGTCGCCAAGCCAAGCTGTTTTTAGCTCAAAAATGGGAGGAAGGTTGGGATAAACCCTTGGCTCAATGGCGGGAAGAGCTAAATGTCAAACCAGCTTCATAGCTTCATCTTCCAGCACCATAAGCTGTTACGCATCCAAATCGCATTATATCAAGGTTATCACCTTGGAAAAATGAATGCTGATTAGCTTATTAAACCAGGCTAATTCGCCACTCAAAGATGTTATGGTGGTTCTCGCTGGCGTGAGGTACGTTGAAATGTCTGTGACGCTTATCCAGCAAGGCTTTTGCCGTACTGCATTCGATCGGGAATCGCTATAATAACATCCTAGTCTCAGTCATCTCGCTGAATGCTGCTAACTAATGGTGTACCGCAGCCATTTTTAATGACAGACTAGTCAGTTTTTTTGACTTCATCTTTAACGTCTTCGAAAGTGTGGCAAACTTTTGCCTGTGCCTGTTTCGATTTGCCCTCTGCCTGACATTTAGGATTGACAGTCAGGTCTCATACTGCTTCTTGAACATTACCTTCGATATTTTTGGCAGTTGCCTTGGCTCTATCTTCTAAACTCATTAATATGCTCCTTAGTAAAATTTTGAAGTAATTTAGAAATAGCGATTTTTACGCATTTCTACGAGACAGAAAGCCATAGATAAATATCGCAATGATTGCACCCAGAACCGCAATAAACACTCCAGGAATGTTCAAATCAGGTGCTGATAATTGCAGGGTTCCAGTTTGGATAAAAGTGTGCAAAGTACCGCCAATGAAGGCACCTACGACACCTAAGAACATCGTTGAAAGCCAGCCACCCCCTTGATTACCTGGGACGATGGCTTTTGCGATCGCACCTGCTAGTAAACCTAAAACGATCCAAGCAATAATGTTCATGCCTAATTCCTCGCAATTTAATGACTTTAGTAACTTACCAAGCGGGTCAGGGTTATTTTAGTTTTTTAAATCCCTACCATCTTTTTCTCAAGCTCCGGCTTTAAGCCATCTGCTTCAACTGCTTCTCCCTCAATGAAAGAACGCAGCATCCAAGCCGTCTGTTCATGCTGCTCCATCAAACCGGTGAGAAAGTCAGCGGTGCCGCAATCTTCAAACTCGTTGCTACATTGCTCAACATGTTCACGCAAATTTCGCACGACCTGTTCATGATCCTCTAGCAACTGAGATACCATACCAGTTGCCGTAGGAACATTACCTGGATGCTCTTTGAGAGAACAGATTTTGAGAAATCCCTCCATTGTTCCCACGGGATACCCGCCTAATGTTCTGATCCGTTCAGCAATAATATCGACATTGATCGTGAGAGTTTCATAATGCTTCTGCCATAGCTTATGCAAGGTCATGAATTGCGGCCCCACAACATCCCAATGATATTTCTTGGTTTTGACTAGCAGCAGATAGGTATCTGCCAAATCTTGGTTGAGTAGATTAATCACACCTTGACGCTGTTTATCGGTAAGTCCAATATTGATTTTCCGCATGGATAAATTTCCTTAATTGAAGTAGTGGTCATACTCTCTTGCGTAACCGCTCATGCTTCCTTAGGATCAATGAGTTCCTGACTCTGCCGAGTAGTTTCTCCTTGATGAGAAATGAACGGTTACGGCAACTGGAATTTGATTTATGGCTTCACGAGCACCCAGCCCATGATTACTCAGTAGACTCAGTTTGACCGCTAGAAAGGAGGCTGCAAATAGGGCAATACTGACACTCACGAGTAGTCCCAGCCCAACTTTAGTTTCAATGCCGCGAACGCTATCACCTAGGCTTTCTGAGTCGCTATCGTCAGAAGGGCTATCAGGGCTAGCCAGTACTGCGATCGCCAGGTTGGCAAACAGCAATTGGAAGGTAAAGGCCATTACCACGCCCACAATCAGCGCCAGCACAAATTGGGAACCCGAAGACAAAGTGGCAGTTTCTGCGATCGGCAATTGTCTTACAATCTGGTAAGGCAATTTTGCTTGGACAACCAGCGATGAACCAAGTTCTATCAGTTGAAACATGGTATTTTCCTGTTTTCTGTGAGCAAATCGAACGACTGATAGCGAGCTACCAAGACAATCATGATTCCAGCAGCTATACCTGCAAGATACAGAATTAAGCAGCTCTGTAATTTGCATCTAACCAACAACGGGGTAAGTCTTCACCAGAAGGAAAGCTCAAGTTCTTCTTTTGCAGTGGTTCAGGATCTTGCTCTTCTTCACCTGCTTGCACTTGAATTACAATTTCACTGTTGCTGGGGTCGATCAATGACTGAACATCCATGACTTCCACCAAGTTTCCAGTTTCTTTGTCCTGTAGCAATATAAATATTCTCGCTATAGTTCTTTAATATCCCAAGCCGTGGAGTATTCAGAAGTACATTTGATATAGTTACAGGTGAGTGATGGAAATCATGTTGCAGAATAGCTAAGAATGTATGCTTTGTATAAGTGCTTTTCAAATCTTAACCATAGACAATTATTCAATCCACAATTTATAAGACGTAATCGTGTTTGCCAATGAGATAAGCTGTTAGTCATTTAAGTTTCTTGCCCGAATCGCTTTACATATGGGGTCTGGAGCGCAAATAGTGCAGTTTAGATGTCGAACAGTTTACTAAAACCAAAAGCAAGTGAGTTAACCGACTGTCAATGTCTAAAAACTGTACTTCCGTTAAGCTATTCAGCATTTAAACTGGGTATTTCAGGCGCTGAAACCCTTGCCTGACTTAGATCGCTTCAGAAATTTAGATGCCGATCAGTTTATGAC
>NZ_JJML01000062.1 GCF_000775285.1 Neosynechococcus sphagnicola sy1
TTGAGATCAGCACCCCAAGCCCCAATCATCAGGTCATCAATGCCATCGCCATTGACATCTCCAGCACTGCCGACCGAATAGCCTGAGAGGTCATAAGCAGCAATGCCATTGAGGGCAAAGCCATTGCTGCCATTGAGACTGGAGAGACTGAGGGTGCTGCTRAAGCCACTGGTGGAGCCAAACACCACATAGCTCTGGCCGGAACCATCGATGCCATTGGGGTCGGCGCGATCAGCCCCAATCAGGAGGTCATCAATGCCATCGCCATTGACATCCCCCGCACTGCTGACCGAACCACCTGAGGAGTCACTCGCATTAATGCCATTGATTCTAAAGCCATTGCTGCCATTGAGGCTGGAGAGATTCAAGACTGAGCTGACCATAGTGTTTTTCCTGATTTAGGTAAGGACAAATGAGGTCAAGGGATCAGGGTGGAGGAAGAAGACTTTGAACGTTCTAAGAAAACCCCAGTTGTGACGTTTAATCTGGATAGCTAAGCTTGGGGCGACAGCATTTGCTCAGGCCGTACCCGCTGGTCAAATTCTTCCGGGGTGAGAAATCCCAAGGCAGTACAGGCTTCTCGAAGCGTTGTGCCGTCAGCATAGGCTTTGAGAGCTACTTTGGCGGCGCGATCGTACCCGATGTGGGGGTTGAGCGCTGTGACCAACATTAAGGAGTTATCCACGAACTGTTGAATCCTTTCCCGATTGGGTTGAATGCCAACCACACAGTAATCGGTAAAGGCATGGCAGGCATCCGTTAGCAATTCAATCGATCGCAGCACATTATGGATAATCAGCGGCTTATAGACATTCAACTCAAAATTGCCCTGAGACCCGGCGATCGTCACAGCAGTATCATTCCCCATCACCTGCACACAGACCATGGTGATCGACTCACACTGGGTAGGATTGACCTTCCCTGGCATAATCGATGATCCCGGCTCGTTGGCAGGTAAGATTAACTCCCCGAGTCCACAACGGGGTCCCGATCCCATCCATCGAAGATCGTTGGCAATTTTCATCAAGGAGCAGGCCAGGGTTTTCAGCACCCCACTGATCATCACCAGGGGATCATGACAGGCGAGGGCGGCAAACTTATTGGCAGCTGAAATAAAAGGAAAGCCCGTCAGATGGGCAATGGCAGCGGCAACTTGCACGGTAAATTCCGGGTGAGTATTCAACCCCGTGCCTACTGCGGTTCCCCCGATCGCCAGTTCGTAGAGGTGTCCCATTTCGTAGTCTAAGCGTTGCAAATTGTGATCGAGTTGGGTCACATAGCCAGAGAACTCCTGCCCCAGGGTTAGGGGAACCGCATCCATTAAGTGGGTACGCCCAATTTTGATAATGTCTTCAAAGGCAGTGGCTTTATCCGCCAATGTATCCCGGAGTTTTTGCACCGCCGGAATCAGGCGATGGTGAAGCTCTATCACTGTGGCAATGTGCATTGCCGTGGGGAAGGTGTCATTGGAGGACTGGGATTGATTGACGTGATCATTGGGATGAATCGGAGTTTTGCTCCCCAGCACCCCGCCTGCTAGGGCGATCGCACGGTTGGCAATTACCTCATTGACATTCATATTGGTCTGGGTACCGCTGCCCGTTTGCCAGATCCGTAGGGGAAAATGATCATCCAGCTTGCCTGCACTGACTTCCTCCGCTGCCTGGATAATTAACTGAGCCTTCTCTACCGGCAGTTTACCCAGTTCGCAATTGACGATCGCCGCGGCTTTTTTTAGGACACCCATCGCCCGTATAATTTCGATGGGCATGGTTAAGCGCCCAATGGGGAAATACATTAAAGCTCTGGCGGTCTGGGCACCCCAGTAGCGGTCAGCAGGGACGGCGATCGCCCCCATACTATCGGTTTCAAGACGAGGCTGAGCGGCAGCAGTAGAGTCAGATTGCATGACTAAAATCAGGAGTCACAGAACATTCCCCTGATCATAACTAGGGCATTGGATACTGCTCAGGGATCGGCTGGAATTAAATCAGAGATTTGAACTTGCGATCTAATTTCCGCCAGGGACTGATTACATCAACTACAGCAGAAATGAATAGCGTCTTCCATGTCAGCTGAGACTAAACAGCCCAGACCTATGACACCACTGCCCACTAGCACCAGTTCCTCGCGCCGCAGATGCACAACCCCCTCAGCGGTTGAGACATAGGTACCGTTGACACTTTGATCCTTGAGATAAAACTTGCCTCGACTGTATTCAATGATGGCGTGTCGGCGGGACGCCATTTTATTCTCGACCACGAGATCATTCCCCGGCTCTCGCCCCAGGGATAGTTCGGTGAGATCAGGGGTCAATTCTAGCTGATGACCCAGATACCGCAACTGCAAGTGTGTCCCCGGTGTTGCTGAAGAGGCTTGGGAAAAGTTCGCCACCGTGAGCACAGACTGACTGGCCTGCCAGAGGACTTCATAGAGATTTATAGGCTGTTTACGCCCCTTCACGGGGGTGCAGTCCATAAATCGGACATTGCTACGGTAGGCCATGGTTAAAGCCTGAAAGGTCTGATCGGTGGTCAAAATCTGCCCTGGTTTTGCCAGCGCCACCACCCGTGCTGCCACATTCACCACGTCGCCAAAAACATCTCCACTTTCCTGAATCACAGGGCCAAAGTTAACGCCAATGCGCAGACTCAACGCCACCTGAGAACGAACTGAAGACTCTTGCAGGCAAGACTGCATTTCACTGGCGGCTCCGACGGCCAGATCGGCTGTGGGAAAATAACTCATCACCTCATCCCCAATGGTTTTAACCACAGTGCCGCCGTACTGGATCACCACATCAAAGATCAGTGATAAATATTGTTTGATAATTTGCTGGGCTACGACATTGCCCAAACGCTCGTATAGAGAGGTGCTGCCACTGATATCAGCGAACACAATACCTAGGGAAGCATCCTTCGCAAGCATGACGAGGAGAATTGATGACCTGATCTCACTGGCTCTGTTGTAGCACTGATTGGGGCTTGAAGTATAGACGCTGTGATACAGGGACAATCCGCGATCGCTTAAAGGGGCTGGCATTTACCGGCTCGAATCAGCCCCACCCGTCGGGCGATCGCCTCCCCTGATGAGACAAAGGGTCCCCAGGTTTCCAAAATGATAGGTGGGTCGGGCTGAGAGGCAGGGGCAAGTTCCGGTGCATTGGCTGGGAGAATCTCACAATGCCCGTCGGGCCGTTTGACAATGAAGTAACTGGAGGAAGTTTCCATATCAACCCCGAAAAAGCAGGAGAAATGGTAGGCGATCAGTGAGATTTAGATCTAGGACAAAGTGGGTCAAAGCATTACAGAGTATGAATTGTCGCTATACTTTAGCACACATTAGTTGACATTCCCTTAAGCTTATTTTCGGCTAGCTAAGCTAATCACCTTACTCCAAGGGTTCCACGACTAGGCATATGCGGTTTGGAGGCGCAACAGCTTATACCTTAGGAAATTCACCACGTATTCATGCAAGATGAGATGTGAACTTTACTTTAGTTCCAAGAATTGAATCAATGGGTTATGAAAAGGCCATCCCTTTTTCGATTTTAAAAGCATTACTCATCGGTTAATTATAGGTTGTATTGCCTCGGCGATCGCTGTTTATGGAATTTCCTATTGGCAAGCTCGAAAACTGGTAGAGGATAATTTATCCGCCTGGATGAATGAGATTGCCCAGGCTCATATCAATACTGTGGCGCATGAAATTGAAGGGAAATTTATGGCGATGGAGCAGAGCTTCGTGATACCAATTCAAATCCTTCAGAAAGGGGGAACAGACCAAGATTATAATCCTATCCAAGATGATGGAGTATCCCTCTCTTCACTGCTAAAAATCCTGGTTGAGCAACATCCTAATATCCAGGAAGTTGCCCTGGTAAATATCCCAAACTATCTATCTGCTATTACGGCCATAGGATGGCAGTTTGATCGCCAAAAAAGCTTTAAAAGTCTCAATAAAAATGAAGCCAAAATTTGGCAGACCCATTGCCATATCAAATCCATTACCTCCTCTACTCAGCCGTTTTGGACGCAACCATATCTCCTCGAAAATAGCTCTGGTTCCCCTAGTATTACCTATTGTATTCCCCTATTTAAGCCTTCACATTTTAGGCGTACTGCAACCAATAAATTACTGGCAATTGAAGTGAGCTTGAATTGGTTGTCTCCCTTTCTTGCACAACAATTAACTCAGTCAGATCCAGCGAACTACCTCAGTCTGGGTGATCCATTTGTGCTATCTCCAGCCAATGGACAGTGGATTGTCAAACCAGGCAATCCCAAAAAGGTTGAATCCTGGTTTTCTGAAAAAAGTTATACCTTGAGTGATCATCAACAAGGCCGTAGTTTTATTAATGCCAGAATTAATTCTCAGGGTACCCTGATTGAGACAACTGTACCCTCCCAAAAGTGGGTTATTGGCATTTTATTCCCAACGGAAAAGTTAGAAAAACTCCAACAGCAATACCTCTGGCTGGTGATTTTCTCTATGTCGAAAGATATGGTGTTAATGTGTGTTGTTATTGCCCTGATCTCCCAACTAACGACCCGCCCATTACGAGCACTCATCATCACTACGGAAGAAATGGCTCAGGGAAACCTCAATACCAACTTACCCCCCGTAACTTCTGTGGATGAAGTGGGGCGGTTAACCCAATCTTTCCGGAGAATGCGCGACTCGCTTCTGCTCCATATTCACAATCTGAAAGAGACGACTGCTGCCAAACAAAAACTAGAGAGTGAACTCTCCATTGCAGCACAAATTCAACGTACAATGGTACCTCGAACAAATGTCCTCAGTGCGCCCTCTTCACCCTATGAAATCTCTGCTTTATTAAAACCCGCTCGGTTCGTGGGAGGTGATTTCTACGATTTCTTTCTACTAGGAAGCGATCGCCTGTGCTTGATTATTGGAGACGTAGCCGGCAAAGGATTTCCTGCGGCACTGCTGATGGCACGCACCATAACCTTAATTCGCACACTGACCAAAATCTCCAGTACCCCCCAGGATATTCTAAGTACCGTTAATCAGGAGTTATGTAGGGAAAATGAAGAATGTTTATTCGTCACGATTTTTTGCGGTGTCCTAGATCTGGACACTGGCAAATTCATTTTTGCGAGTGGTGGTCATGATGCCCCGTTACTCATGCGGCATCAACAGGTTCAGCATTTAGAATTGGTAACTGCATCTCCCCTAGGGCTGTATGAAGATTCCGTATTCTCGCAAAATGAGTGTGTCCTTGTTCCCAATGATTTAATCCTATTTTATACTGATGGCATCACAGAAGCAATGAACTCCCAGGGTGAACTATTCTCGGAGACACGTTTAGTTAAGCTGATGACCTACTATCCACCCACGAGTTCTCTCCGAGCAGTTCGCACTGTTGAGCAATTTTGCCAGAAATTTGTCGGGAACGCTCCTCAATCAGACGATATCACCTTATTCGCTTTGAAGTATCTACCCTCAAGTCCATTTTCTCAAGCAGAAAATGTTATGAAATGGCACCTGACCCTCAACAGTAAATTAACCGAGCTAGAAGCAGCAAGACAATACTTAGGCAAGATTTTACAGGCAGCTCATCTGAAGATGGAATTGATTGAAGATGCCCAATTTATCCTTGAAGAGATATTGGTTAATATTATTCAATACGGATATGAAAATCGTAGCGATGGCTATATTGACTTGCGGATTGAAATTAATACTCAACAGTTAAGGATGATCTTTGAAGACAATGGTAAGCCTTTTAATCCCCTAACTGAAATTCTTCCACCCGATCTGACAATGAATGATGAGCAACGGTCCCAGGGCGGACTAGGAGTTTTTTTTGGTAAAAGCAATTGCAGAGCAGGTAAACTATGTTTATCTGAATGGCAAGAATATTCTAACGGTCTGTCAATCAACCGCTAAAGAAACTTAGACTCAGCCAATGACAACTCAACCATCCATCCTTGATTAAAAGATAAAGTCTATGGCATTGCAAATTCTTGTTGAAAACACGAACTCCAGTACCTTGCGTCTAGCTCTGAATGGTCAACTGGATACCCTCACTGCAACTGAGTTAGATCAATCAATTCAAAATACCTTGACTCCTAGCATCAACACCCTAGTTTTAGATCTTCAGAACTTGAGTTTTGTCTCCAGTGCCGGTCTAAGGATCTTTGCCAAGACTCGGAAAATCATGAAATCAAGAGACGGTAAGCTATTTTTCACCAATCTTACTCCCCAAGTTCAGAAAGTATTTGATATTGTTAAGGCTGTTCCTCTTTCTGAAGTTTTCCGCAATACCAAAGAACTAGATGAATACCTGGCATTAATGCAATCGAATGTAGATTAAGCGGGTAATTAAAACGCCCATTCAAGCGTGAAGTGCATCACCTAGAGATCTTCCTAGCAGGGGCTCATAGGAATACTCTGATGTTTAGTACAACATCGGGACAGCCCTATGAGCTACATACAGCTTACAGTTTCCGAACGGTTTGAGCTATACAAACCTATGTCAACGAAAAATAGGCCAAGGTGCCCCGTCAAGTGCAGGTGACACCTAAAAAAACGGGAGGCTAACGCTTCAATCTAATGAGTTATGGTCATTTGTGGACAACAAGGGCAACCAACAATGGGTATGGTTGGCGCTTGATGCTGACACGCGTGAAATTGTGGGTGTTTACATTGGCGCAAGGGATGAAGCGGCTGCGCGTAAATTGTGGGACTCGTTGCCTCCGGTGTATCGTCAATGTGCGATTGCTTACACCGATTTTTGGGCGGCCTTTGCGGCAGTGCTACTGAGCAAGCGCCTACGCCTTCGGCGGAGCGAAGCGCTACGAGCAGTTGGTAAGGAAACCAGCAAGACTAGCTACATCGAGCGCTGCAACAACACTTTGAGGCAACGGGTGTCTCAACTAGTCCGACAAACCTTGTCCTTCTCAAAATCGGTGCAAAATCACATTGGTGCCATCTGGTATTTCATCCATTACTACAACGCATCATTACTTGCGTAGCACTACCCCCGCCTCAAACGCGGCATGAAGGGGCGATTAATGCCCCTCATCGACAGATTGCTGCTCCGGCGGCGGGCCATCATTGAGTCGGTCATTGACCAACTCCAGAACATTTCCCAGATTGAACATTCTCGTCCTCGCTTTCCGGTCAACTTCTTGGTCAACTTGGTCTGTCGCTTGATAGCCTACTGTCATCAACCTAAGAAACCTGCTCTCGTCCTCGATCTACATTTACGTCCGGCTTCACCCGAACTCACGTTGAATCAGATTACAAGTGAGACATCCGCGGTCTATATTAAAGGTACAAAAGTTTTGGTTCTGAGCTACCAGACCTTCACCAACTGGGAGCAGTTGATCTCGCAGTTGCCTTGCAAAATCCTCGCATTGGGGTCTAAATGGACATTCAGGAGCGGCTAAGTCGACAACGGGTGCATTATATCGTCAGTAGCTACCAATTAGCGGGTGATGAAACTGCGGCTTTTGAGGACTACTTAGAGGATTTAATCAGTACCTATCCACTGCCCTTGATTGAATTAGCCCTCACTGAAACCTTGGTTCATCACTGGTTGCAGTTGCCACTCCTAAGAGGTATCGGTTTCTTGGTGCCGGTGCATCAACGCTTAAAGTTTTGGCAGGGTCATCCCATTACTAGTACCCTGACTCCGGAGCAGTTCCAACAGATCACGGGTCTTGATCCGCAACCAATTTTTGGATCCTATCAACGATCCCCAACCACAGCCTATCCGTAACTGGATGTCTCCTGAATCTTAAAATCTCTCCGCTGAGTCAACACAATTTATGTCTACAGGGCTCGACTTCCCCCAGCATTAGCTAAAATCTGTCAGGTAATCAGGAGTCTACCTGCAATCCCCTTCATTCGTGACTTCAGCTCTGTTTGTCGATGCAGTCCCTGATTTGTGCGCCGATCGCTTGCAGGAGCTGAGTTTGGCTCCAACCCTGGTAAAGATGGGCGGCGATCGCACAGCCCCCTGCTCCTACCCCTTCTTTGACATAACCCTGTTCGTAAACTTGGAGCTGAGGATAGGGGGCTGGGGCAAAACTGAGTTGCGTCGCCAGCAGACAGGGGGTAATTCCATAATGGCTGCCAATCAGTGTCGCTAACCCCGCGGTATCCCCGGTGGGATCCTCCGCCACCCAGCGGGTGGTGCCCACAACCACCTGTTGGGGTTGCCAGTTCAGGGCATAGGTTTGGGCGATCGCACAGCAGAGCGCAAAAACCGCCAGCATTTGGGTGCCCCCTGCCAAGAGTATCCCACAGGACTGACTAGCGGCGATCACCATGCTAGCCACGGCCACCTGCATCGGATCTCCAACGGCGGCCAGCAACTGCCAGGGATCAACGGTGGGTTGCTGCCAGAGTCCAGCGCGTTGCAATCCTTGTTGCACACAGTCCCACTTCTGGGCATGGTTGCAGGTGGGGTGGCTGCTATTGACCTTGCCCCCAGCGGCAATCCCTAAACCCGTTAAAACCGCTAGAGCTGTGGTTGTGCCCCCGACCACGCATTCACTGAGGATCAGATAGCTATCGCTGGCCGCTACCGCTAGGGTTTTTCCCCATTGTTGACCCTGGTGAAACAGGGTGTGAACGGTTGCCAGATCAAGTGCCTGTCCTTGGGTGAGACAGCGGGCGGGCTGCCCCTGGAGATCAATAGCAGGGACGGAGAGGGGATGGGGCAGCCCCGCATTAAATAGCCAGCAGGGGAGGTGCAGACCGGCAATTACCGCCCGTGAAATTACCACCGGAGAAGCCCCAGCGACGAGGGGGGGGTAGGGGATGATGGGGGGTGGATTGGGCACCATTGACTAAAAACTCGGCATCGGCGATCGCCGTCCATTGGCGATCAGCGGGGGTGGCACCGGCTGCCGAAATCCCTGGAATCAGCGCCGTTGCCGTAAAGCCCAACACACAGACGAAGTGAGGCCGTTGTCCTTGGTAGCGCTGGAGCCATTGTTGTCCTTGGGTCGGCTGGGTGTAGATCTGAATCAAACGAGTTCCTAGTGCATCCGTGGCATCAACTGTCTTCAAGCAAGACTTGCACCCAGGTTGGTGGGTCGGGGATGGGATTGCCTAAACGTTCTAAGAGCCACCAGGCAACGAGGTGAACCACAAATACATAGAGGATGCTATTGAAGACCACCAATCCGAGGGCACTGGCCTGCACCAACAGCAGATCGGGCTGGATCAGCCAACCTAATTTGAGGAATAGCCAGTCCAGAGTTCCACGAATTTGAACGGTGACGTAGAGCCATAGGTCTTCCCCGGCCAAGATTGACAATAGCCAAATCCGAAACAGCAGCCCAATGGCACCTAGTAAGCTGCCCAAACTAATCGAGACCCACCATTGCGTTCCTCGGTGCCAGCAATAGCCCAGTAGAACCCCCAGGAACCCAAAGGGCATGACAAATAAAATACTCCGAGCGGGGCCCATCAACACCGAGAGTAGCAAACCGGATACCAAGGCTGCCATCCAGGCGGCGCGGTTACCCCAGCGCAGATAGACAAGGGCAATCGGGAGCGGAAACAACAGGCGTAGCAACGGCCCCAAGGGGAAATAGGCATTCACTAGCCAGATCAAACTAGCGGCACTTGCTAGGAATGCTGTTTCCACCAATATCAGTGCCGGATCAGGCGCCAGGGGTTTTCTCGGTCGGCGGGGGGGAAGAATATCAGGGGTTAGAATCGTCTCAGGGTCGAAATTGTCGTTGGTTTCTGAAGCAGAAGCCGAATTATCTTCAAGCGGTACACTCATACCAAGAGTTTTTCCAAGGCAACCACATCGGGAATCGAGAGACTATCCCGATCGCGGACAATTAAGGCTTTCTTTTCCAGCTTACTGAGAACGCGGGTAACTGTCTCCCTTGCCAGACCACTGAGGCTACTCAATTCCCGGTGGGGCAGGTTGGGGATTTCCAATCCTTGCTGCCCTTGTTTACCCTGACCATCTGCCAAAAACAGCAGGATGTCTGCTACCCGAGAGGTGCTATCGGACTCCCGCAGCCGTAGTCGTCGATTCAACTGGCGCAGTCGCCGTGCCATCAACTGCGCCAGACGAATTCCGGCCATGGGTTCAGTGTGCAGGAGTTGCACAAAATCCTGGGCAGGCATATTGCCCACCATCGTTGCTGCCAGGGTGATCACATCCGTGGAGCGAGGCACTTCATCTAAGGGAGCCATTTCACCAAATAGTTCCCCTTTACCCAAAATATTCAGCGTTACTTCTTTACCATCTAAGTTATAAGTGCGGATTTTTACCCAGCCACTGAGAATAAAGTAGACCGAACTCCCCCAGTCATTTTCCAGCAGAATCACCTGATTGGCAGGATGACTGCGGACAACGACATGGGCGATCGCCTTTTCGACAATCGTTGCTGGCAAACCCTCAAAGAAGGGAGCCAAACGGATAGCACCTTGAGTTTGCGCTTCACGAGCGTGCAGTCGGTCTTCCATGCGGCGATGGCGTGATAAACTTTGTGGTCAGGCAGAATTCACTTAACCATAGGACAGACAGTGGATTATATCAGGTTTAATCCTTGGTGATCACAACCAGAGGAAATGATAAGTCAAGCCTACAGCAAGCCTTCTAGAAGCGCAAAACTTTCCCAGGAACTCCATGCTCACAGTGATCACCCTCCCAACCTGGATCACGCTGGCGCGGCTGCTGGCAGTTCCCCTGTTGCTGTACCTGCTCTATCAACCCGGTGAACAGTGGTTGAGTCTGGGGGTGTTTTTGGTGGCCGCCGCCACGGATTGGCTGGATGGCTATCTAGCCCGACGGTTGCACCAGGTCAGTGATCTGGGCAAGTTTCTCGACCCCCTGGTGGATAAATTCTTGGTACTGGCTCCCCTACTGGTACTGGTGGAACTGGGACGACTGCCTGCCTGGGGGGTGTTTTTAATTCTGGCAAGGGAACTGGCGATCGCGGGTTGGCGGGTGAATCAACCCATCCTCACAGGGGCAAATTTGTGGGGCAAACTCAAGACCGTGACCCAGATCGCTGCGATCGCCCTCTTAATTGCTCCCCTATCCCCCACCTGGCAGCTACCAGGCTTGATCCTATTTTGGCTCGCTGTGGCGATTACCTTGATCTCGGGCGCGATCTATCTCTGGCCCCGTAGGCCAGAGATGGGGGATGTTGCCTCCAGTTGAGCCTTTACCAGTTGGGCGAGCTTTGGCGCTGCACCGGGGGCTCCCCGCACCTGCTGTAACCGCTGCTGCATCTGGTGTAGCTGGGTTGGATGGCACAACAGATCAAATACCTGATCCGCGATCGCCGTCGGTTGAAGTTGCCCTAGCAGTTCCGGCACTATGGCTTCTCCTGCCCAGATGTTAGGCCAGGCTAAGAGTCCCAACCGCCCCATGGCCACCCGATTAATCAGCCGCGCAAATAGAGTACCTACCCCCGGCAGATTAGCCAGCAACCCTGGTAGCCCATCCCAGGCGCGCATGGCATCCAGTTGTTGGGTGGGCAATAGCACGATCATCGGCACCCCCAGGGAACCTAACTCGGCGGTATTCGCCCCCACTGTGGTCAGGCAAAGGTGGCACTGCCGCAGCAGCGAATAATGGGGGAAATCAGTCCAGAGGGTTACTCGCAGACCGGTGGGGGTTTCTAGATAGGGGCGTTCCCTGGGAGCAGCGGGGGTCACTAACTTGGCTGCGATGCCGCCCATGCGCTGGATGCAGACGTTGGAGTTAGGGTTGGCAAAGCTCGCCAGGGTCTTTAGATCCAGGGTGGGGGCAACGGGAATCACAAACCGGGTTTGTGGGCGCAGGGTCTGGAGGTGGTGGGCGATCGCCAGCACTAAGGGCATCCCCTGGGTTAACTTGGCCGCTTTGGAGCCAGGTAACAGCCCGATCAACTCACTATCAGGACGCAAATCTAGGGCCTGGGCAATATCTGGTTGATGGGGGGCGGTGGCTAGGGTTGCCACTTCCGCAATCAGGTCGCCAACCACTTGGAGTTTATGGGCATACTGGGGGGGAACCCGCTTAATGAGGTCAGGTTTCATCACCCCAAAGGCATCAATCCAAGCAGGCCAGCGGGCGTCCCATTCTGCATAAACCACGGTGCGATACCCTAAACGCCTGCCGATCAGTACCGGGAAGATCTGATCCCCGCCTAGAAACACGACGACACCGCGATCGCGCCAGTCCCAAGCTTCGGGGGTCTGCCCCCAGAGCAAAAACCCCCAGAAGTGATCGGCAGCCTGCACCCGATCGATCTCTGGGTAACCGCGAGCCATCGGGACTTCTTGGCCGGTGGCATGGGGACAGGGGGAAAGCATCAGGGAAATTCGGACCTGGGTGGGATCAGTCCCCAGGGTTTGGCGTAATGCCTGCACCGTTGGTTTGACCCAGGTTGCCAACTCCCCCGGCCCATTCGCCAGAATGAGGATATCAACCGCTGGCACAGGTTTTTCCAAAACACTTCCGTTCACGCATACTCTCATTATTTATGGCTTCTATGCCAAGCTATCTCAGAATTCTCGGCTTGTTCTGGAGGACGGCGATCGCCGCCGAAATGGAATACCGTCTGAACTTTTTGCTGGCAGCCCTCAGCAGCATCGGCAATCTTGCTGGCAGTCTCTTTGGTTTATTTCTGTTCTATCGCACCGGGTATACCTTTCGAGACTGGAGTTGGGTAGAAGCATTGGTTGTCTTGGGGATCTTTACCCTGCTGCAAGGATTTTGTAGCACCTTTCTGGCTCCCAACCTCAATAGCATTGTCCGCCAAGTCCAACAGGGAACCCTAGATTTTGTGCTACTGAAACCGATTAATAGTCAGTTTTGGTTGTCGGTGCGCACCCTCTCACCCTGGGGAATTCCCGATATCTTCTTTGGTTGCCTCTTAGTGGGGTATGCCGGAAACCATTTGGGATTGACTCTGGAAAACTATGGGTGGGTATTACTCCCCCTCGGTTGTGGGTTGATCAGTCTCTACAGCATCTGGTTCATGTTGGGAGCCACTAGCATCTGGTTTGTCAAGATTTATAATGTCACAGAGGTGTTGAGGGGGCTCTTAGAGGCGGGTCGATTTCCCATGGTGGCCTATCCCTCGGCGTTTCGCTTTTTCTTTACCTTTGTGATTCCAGTCGCCTTTTTAACCACTGTTCCCTCTGAAGCCCTCCTGGGACGGAGTGAAATTGGGTGGTTGATCGGTGCCGTCGGATTAGCCCTAGGCTTACTCTTCAGTGCGAATGCCTTCTGGAAATTGGCGCTGCGATTTTATACCAGTGCCTCTAGCTAAGGTGAAATCTGGGGTCGGCTCACCGCTCCTGCCCTGAAACCAGTAAATTTGATCATAGTTGTGGTGATCAAGACTGCAATTGTGAGAAATGGCACACAACCTTGACCGATCTCGGACGGTTCCGGGTAGGCTAGGGTCATTTATAGGCTCATTCTATTCAGTATGGTCAATGATCCTTCCCGTAGAACTACGCCTGAGGAGCAAGAACTCAGTAAGAAACTGGCAGAGTTAAATGCCTTTGAAGCGGAACTGGCTCAACGGGAGCTAGATCTGACCACGATGCAGGTGGAACTCCGTTCCTTTGAGAATGAATACTTACGGATGGTGGGGTTTCGCTATACAGAATTAGATCGGATTGAAGAGCAAATTGCCGAGTACCAGTTGTATTTGGAGACAGCGAAGGACTTTGCCCCCTCAGAGGGTTTGAAAAAGCTCTACCGGGAAATTGCCAAACGCATCCATCCCGATCTGGCAACAGACCCGGAGGAACGAACCCGCCGTCAGCAGTTGATGATCGAAGCCAATCAAGCCTATGAGGCTGGAGATGAAGCTCGTTTACAAACCATTCTTCAAGAGTGGGAACAGAGTCCCGAGTCCATTGGGGGAGAGGGGGTGGTAGCAGAGTTGATCCGAGTGATCCGGAAAATCTTTCAGGTGCAAGATCGCCTCAAAGCCATTGAAACCGAGATTGAGACCCTGCATCAGTCCGAACTTTATCTCCTGCGTCGCAAGGTGCAGCAAGCCCAAGAGCGGGGACGGAACCTGTTGGCAGACATGGCTGTGCAACTGGAAGAACAGATTACCGATGCCAAGGATCGACTGGAAGCATTGAAGAGTCAGTTGGGGCTATGACGATGAATCCCGATCACCCGCCAGAACCAGCAGGGCTGGTACCCATTGGCAAAGATCCCTCCCCAGAGCCACCGCTGGAATCCCTGGAATGGGAGGATCCTTCCCAATACCTAGTGCGTCGGGGCTTGGCCTTGGCCGAACTGCTAGAGCAACCCCAGGAGGATTCGCAACCCGATCTGTCGCCGTCCGTTGCTGCCTTTGTGCCCTGGCAGTGTTTCCATACCTGGAGTGAACACACCAAACAGGTACAGGCGATCGCCCTGAGTGGCAATCGGCAGTGGCTGGCCAGTGGCAGTTACGATCGTACGGTTCAACTCTGGCAGGTGCAGACTGGCAGGCACCATCTGACCTTAACAGCACATACGGACTATGTGACCACCGTTGCTTTTAGCCCCGATAGTCAACTGCTGGTGACCGGCAGTTGGGATCGCACCCTCAAACTCTGGCGACCGGAGTCAGGGGAACTGCTGGATACCCTGCCGGTGTATTCCAACCGAGTGATTGCCGTGGCGGTGAGTCCCCAAGGGCAAATCCTGGCCTGTGGACTGGTGGGGGGGCAATATTGAGCTCTGGAGTTTAGTCACGGGTAAGTTAGTGCGCACCCTCTTTGGCCATCTCAGTGATACCCGCTCGATTGCCTTTAGTACGGATGGACAATGGCTGGCCAGTGGTAGTGAGGATGGTACTGCCCGCCTCTGGCACCCGGAGACAGGAGAATGCTGTCGGCAGTTTTCCCATCCCCTAACCCAGGTGTATGCTGTGGCCTTTGGGGTTGATGGCCAAACTCTGATCACGGGGAGCAAGGATCGGGTGATTCGCCTCTGGGATCGAGAGACCGGCAAGCTGCGGCAGAAATTGCAGGGGCATCGGGATGCCATTTCCTCCTTAGCAGTGCATCCAGAGGGACAGTGGCTGCTCAGCGGCAGTTGGGATCACACCCTGAATCTCTGGCACTTGACAACGGGGGCGCAATTGCAAACCCTTGAAGCCCACACCGATGTGGTCACTGCTGTCGGTTTTGACCCCCTCGGGCAATGGGTGGTGAGTGGCAGTTGGGATCGTACCTGCAAGCTATGGGTCAGGGAAGGAGCCGCCCCGCCTTTCCAACCGATGACGCTGCCCCCAGAACCCCCTGCCACAGCCCCGGTGGCGATCGCGGCGGTCGCTCAGGATTTTTATAATCGCAGCCTCACCCGATCGCTCCAGGGTGACTATTTAGGGGCGATCGCTGAATTAAACCAAGCCCTGCAAATCCAGCCCGAATTTGCAGCGGCCTATCGCAATCGCGGAGCCGCCTATGCCCAATTGGGGAATTGGCAAAGTGCCCTAGAAGATTACACCCAGGCGATTCGTTGGCATCCCGACTTTGCAGAGGCTTACTGTGTGCGGGGGTTGGTGCGGAGCAAAATTGGCGATCTCACCGGGGCGATCGCCGACTATACCCAAGCGCTGCAATTACTCCCCGATTATGCCGAAGCCTACCGCAATCGGGGAGTGGTGCAGTTACGCCAGGGAGAGTATTTGGCTGCGATCGCTGACTTTGACCAAGCCCTACAACTCTCTCCCAACCAGGCGGATGGCTATTATGGTCGGGGGCTAGCGCGGGCCAATACGGGGGATTATTCAGGGGCGATCGCTGATTACAGTCGGGCGCTGCAGATCAATCCCAATCACATTGAAGCCTTCCGCAGCCGCAGTTTGGCTCGGGGGCAGATGGGGGATCACCAGGGGGCGATCCAAGACTTCACCCGCCTGTTGCGGATGGCGCCAAACCAGGCAGAACACTTTGTCTATCGGGGGCTGGCGCGGGCTCGCATCGGCGATCATCGGGGGGCGATCGAAGACTACAACCAAGCCCTGCGGATTGATCCCAAGCATGCACCCTCCTATTGTCGTCGGGGCGAAAGTCGTCATACCCTGGGAGACTTCCATCGCGCCCTAGAGGACTTTAGTCAAGCAATTCACCTGCAACCAAAATTTGCCCGCGCCTATGTGGGTCGGGGGCAGGTACGGGATAGTTTGCGAGACGCGCAGCAGGCGATCGCCGACTATACCCAAGCCTTGACCCTGAATCCCCAGGACGTCTTGGCTTACTACTATCGAGGCATGGCGCAGTTTGGGGCGGGGAACTATCAAGCAGCAGTTGCCGACTGCACCCAAGCGATCCAATTAGATTCCAACAATCCAGAAGTCTACTGTGCCAGGGGCATTGGCCTAGCTCAATTGGGCGATCGCCCAGGGGCGGTGAAGGATTTACAAATGGCTGCCAGCATCTACCAAGCCCGGAAGGATACTGCTAATTTCCAAAAGGTGAAGCAACTCCTGGAATCCCTCTAGCCTGGATTATGCATGACTTTTTACTGAAAACATTCAGCCCTTTCACC
>NZ_JJML01000063.1 GCF_000775285.1 Neosynechococcus sphagnicola sy1
ATTAAAGGTCGAAAACGGTTTATGACGGTCGATACCCTGGGATTGCTGTTGCGGGTCTTGGTGACTGCCGCGAGTGTACCCGAACGAGAGGGGGCTAAACAGGTACTCCAACAGGTGAAACAGATGGGTCAAGGGGTATCGCGACTGCATACGATTTGGGCCGATGGCGGTTTTGACGGTAATCCATTCCTGATGTGGGTGATGGATGTTTGTCGGTGGATTGTGGAGGTTGTGCTGCGACCAGAGCAAACCAAAGGGTTCGTATTGCTGAAAAAAAGGTGGGTTGTTGAACGAACATTTGGCTGGCTCATGGGGTACCGTCGATTGGTTCGAGACTATGAGTTATGGCCAGAAACTTCGGAGACATTTATTTACCTGGCCATGATACGAATCATGGTGAGGCAGTTAGCATAAAATCTGACCCAAAAAGACTTTTAAAACATCCTCTAAGTAGCCCTCAAAAAAACTCTCCTTGTAAAGTCCTCTGAATCTATAGCAGTCCTAAGTCACTTATCAACTTTCATCCTTTCTGGACAAGGATTTTAGGCTGATTTAGTTTACGAATCTTTTAGGATTTCTATATCAACTCAACGTTGACTGCATGCTATCGATAGTTAGTAAATTGCAAAGCAACGGGCCAATCTTCTTGTTTGAGGTGCTGCATCACCCCTTGTAAGTCATCTTTAGACTTTGCCGAGACACGCACTGCATCCCCCTGGATCGATCCCTGGACTTTCTTAAACTCTTCTCGGATCAGTTTTGTAATTTGTTTGGCAACTTCTTGGCTAATCCCTTGCTTGAGCTTAATTTCCTGCCGCACGCGGTTGCCACTGGCAGACTCGATCTTGCCGTAATCAAAAATTTTCAGTGATAAGTTACGCTTTGCAGCCTTGGTTTGCAGCAGGGTATGTACCGCATCCAGGGTGAATTCGCTGTCAGTATTGACAACAATTGATTCTTCCCCGAGTTCCAGGACAGTTTTGGTATCTTTGAGGTCATAGCGGGCTTGAATTTCCCGTACAGTTTGATCGATCGCATTCACCAATTCTTGCCGATCAAAGTCACTGACAATATCAAATGAAAAAGTTGATGCCATAAGCGCTTCACTATCCTTGATGTACCTGTAATCAACTAACAACCCACAGATGGTCGGTTTAGAGAAACCACCCTATCCTGTGCTGTCCCTGGAGCCAAGAATCTCGTCGCTAAGATCATTCGGTGGCGGCAGCAAAACATCCACGCAACCGCATCTTAACTCTTAAGCCCCCCAAGTCACCGAAGGGTTGTCACAAAGCCATCGATCCAACAACGTCGGCAGCTGCTAGATCGAACTTGCCCTGCATCTGAGGGCAAACTACCCCAAAATGGAAAGGGCACTAAAACGATTGCCGTGCAAATTTTCCCAGCAGCATTACTGGCATCGGCAGAACAACAGGGATGGTATGCCTTTAGTCAAAATAGAACGGTGTCACCAACCGCCGTTGATCCTCGGCATCCCGACAGGTCTGCAACAAGGTGTGGCTGTCATGGAAGACAAAACAGATTAGTTGCTGACAACGGGAAACAATTTCCCAGTTACAGAGAGCACTGGCTTCTGCCAGAGACAGATGATCGTTGGCGGGGTTCTCCACAAGATGCATCACCTGCTCTAGTTGCTCACGGGATTCTCGGGGTTGACGCTCCATACTCTGGGGCAGAATTACCGTTAGCAAACTGGGGTTCGCTCGCATAGCTCCTCGCACAACCGCCAAGTTCGTCCCAGTCGCCCCTGATGTAATGAGGCTATTGCCAGAAAGAACCAGCGCATAGCTCATCATTTCAATCAGGTGTTGATGGGTCAGGGGAACATGGCGAGATCCCAGAATTGCCAGCCGCTTGGAGCCTGTTTGCTGGATTGTGGCAAGTTCTTGTAAGAATTCGTCTACCTGAGGCAGATCTTGAACGGGTTGACTCAAAGATTAGGGTTCAGGAGATTGACGCTGATTATTCTAACAGACCGGGTTGCCCCCTCGTGGAGGAATCTAGGGCGACGCTTTGCAGTTAAGCGACGGGGAGGGCTGCGACCAAGCCCAATCCTGCCATCAGGCGATCGATATTAAAATGCTCGATCATCAACTGTTGCATGCACTCAACCTTGATCGCCTCATGGAGCCGTACCTGACCAAAAGCTCGATCGATAATTTCAACGGTGCTCAAGGTATCTAAATCAACTGATAGCACCGGAATTTCCAATTCCTCAGCACGGCTGAGAATCGAGGTGTCTGGAGGGAGTTGCCCGGTTAAGATTAAACATTGGGTCGAGGTCTCCAGCGCCGCCCACTGAATATCCGTGCGATCGCCCCCAGTTACCACCGCCATGTTATTGGCCTGTTGAAAATACTTGAGGGCTGCACTGACGTTCATCGCTCCAATCTTCAAGCTCTCCACCATCAAATCCAAGCGATCGCGGCAACAGAGTACCTCGGCTTTGAGTTGACGGACGAGCTCGTCCACACTGACGCTGCGGAGCAAGTTATTCCGGGGCAACATCCCTAACACGGGAATGCCCGATCGCTCTAGGTAGGGTTGGACAACGGTTGCCACCGCTTCTGAATGCTCGACAGGAATATCATTAATCAACACCCCAATTAGACGATCGCCCAAATGTTGTCGAGCTGCAATCAGGGCATCCACCAACAGCACTGTATGGAACCGGGCAACTAACATCACGGAGGCATCAATCACCTCAGCCATTTGCAGCAATGATAAGTCAAACAATTGCCCTTCTTCGAGGGTGCCGGGGCCTTCCAACAACACCAACCCCTCCGCAGGAGCTTGTAAGCCCTGGAGCAGCAATGATTGATAATCGACTTGATCTTCACCCCGTAGCCGCTTCTGAATTGTTTGTTCATCCAACGAGAGCAGCGTTGGACGCAGACAGTGGGAGGGTAAATTCAGTACTTGGGCAATAAAACGAACATCTTCATCCAGGGTGTCAGCCTCGGACTCACTCAGGCAGGTGCCAACAGGTTTGCCGTAGACCAGCTTCAACCCCTGTTTTTGGATCAAATGGGCTAGCCCCAAAATAGTTGCTGATTTTCCACTATAGGTTTCGGTTGATCCAATCAACAAATGCTTCACAACGTTGGGCACGCGCTCACTCCTGCCATCTGACCGGTAATATACATGATCCTGATTCCTATTGTAGAGGGAAGCTTCTGAAGCTGACCCCCTTGGGGGATGCTCTCTGGGTCAATATCCCTTGATCCCCAGCGATGGGGCAGCCTAATCATCAAGATGTAGCAACTTGCGATAAAACGTCTGGGAGAAGTCTGCGCTTTTGGTGCGTTTATAGGTTTGAATCACATCGATTAAATAATCAACAAATTCAAAGTTCGCCAGCATCATTTCGTAGCTCAGTTCCCCACTGCCATCAAATTGCAGGCGACAACGGGTCAAGTCAGCCGGGAGGCTGGAGATGTTCCAAGTGGCAATAAAAGGAATGCTATCGGCTCCCTCAATGCGACGTTGACCTTCGAGAGAGCCTTTCTGATAGAGGCTGATCGCCAAGGGTAAAAAGCTGCGCTTGTTTCCCTGGTAATAGGGCATATAGACATTCACCGCTTGGGGAGCGGCAGGCTGGAGTTGGAGGATCTGCTCGGTTGACATAGTTGCTAATTCCTTAAATGTGCAGAATGGATAGGATTCCCCCTTTACCTGGGCGATGAGTCAGGTATCCTAAGATGAAAGACCTTGCGATCACCAGCTATGAGTCCCCTTGTTGCCAACTATTATTTGACCTATCGCTGTAATGCTCGTTGTCATTTTTGCGATATTTGGGCTTTAGAGCCGCCGCAGGAAGCTGACTTGCAAACCATTCAGCAGAATTTAGCTGATCTACGTCGCCTGGGCGTCAAATATGTAGACTTCACGGGTGGTGAACCTTTACTGCGCTCAGATGTAGGAGCAATCTATACTGAGGCCAAGCGTCAGGGATTCTACACCACCATGACGACCAACACCATTCTGTACCCAAAGCGGGCAAAAGAAATTCAAGGGCTGGTAGATTTCTTGAATTTTTCTCTGGATGGTTCTGATGCCGAAACCCATGACCAGTCTCGGGGGGTGAAAATTTTTGACACCCTCGTGGAGTCTGTGGCGATCGCCCAAGACTTGGGTGAATTTCCGGTGCTCAATCACACGGTAACAGCCCAGAACTATCAGCGCATCAGTGAGGTGGCGGAATTAGGGCAGCGCCTGAATGTACGCATCTGGCTGAATCCTGCTTTTACGGCCCACAGTCACTACAACTCCAAAAAGAACCCGACCCCAGAAATGGTGGCAGCCATTGAGTCTGCTGCACGGCAGTATAGTGGTTTGGGCTATAACAAGGCGGCTCTTGCTTTCATTCAAGCGGGGGGCAACGATACCCAGAATCCACGTTGCAAAGCCGTGGATGCCGTGATTGCGATTTCACCGGATAACAAGCTGCTCCTCCCCTGCTATCACTTTGCTCAAACCGGCGTTCCCATTGAAGGCCGACTCTATGACCTGTATCGTCAGTCCGAGGTGGTGGAGTCATACCGACAATCTCAAGGTAAACTATCAGTGTGCGAAGGTTGCACAGTCTGGTGTTACCTGATCCCCAGCTTTTTCATGGGGATGGACAAATACTGGTGGTTAAACCAAGTGACCTATGCCAGCGAATTCTTGGCCCGAAAACGATTCTTGCAACGAGTTTGAGGCGATAGATACTCTGCTTGCGGAGCTCTCGACCTTTAGCGAAGCGGATGAAACCCCTCATCCAGTTCAGGGGCAGTTTCAAGGTCGCCGTCGTAAGGCGGCGATCGTCCTAGTGATCATTTGGAGTGGTACCATTGCCCTCCACTTAGTTTCTTGGGGCATCTGGTTAGTCCTAGCCTTAACCACGGTCATGGGGGTTCATGCCCTGCGCATCTTACTGGCTCGTCCTCTGTCAGTGTCTGAATGGACGACGGCGAGCAAACCTGAGACGGACACCCTGGCTGAAACCTGGCCGCTGATTTCCTTACTGGTCGCCGCCAAAAATGAAGAGGCTGTGATTGGGAATCTGATTCGTACCCTTTGTAATCTGGACTATCCCGTCAGTCGCTACGAACTCTGGGTGATCGATGACAACAGTACGGATCAAACCCCTGTCATCTTGGAGCAGTTCACTGGAAAATATCCCCAACTGAAAGTATTACGACGTCCCCCCGGTGCTTCTGGGGGTAAATCCGGTGCCTTAAACCAAGTGTTGCCCCTGACCATGGGTGACATCGTTGGAGTCTTTGATGCCGATGCCCAGGTGACACCGGATCTCCTCCAACGTTTGTTGCCTCTGTTTGTCCGTCCAGCCGTGGGCGCGGTTCAGGTACGTAAAGATATTGCCAATGCCCCTACCAATCTTTGGACCCAGGGACAGGCAGCGGAAATGGCTCTGGATTCTTACTTTCAGCAGCAGCGAGTTGCCATTGGCGGTATTGGGGAGTTGCGCGGCAATGGTCAATTTGTCCGCCGCACGGCTCTGGAAGGATGTGGGGGTTGGAATGAGGAGACGATTACAGATGACTTGGATCTCACCCTGCGCCTCCATCTTCACAACTGGGATGTTGACTTTCTCCTCGCGCCCGCCGTGTCTGAGGAGGGGGTGACCCGTGCGATCTCCCTTTGGCACCAGCGAAATCGTTGGGCAGAAGGGGGATTCCAGCGTTATCTAGACTATTGGCAACTGTTATTCCAGAATCGCTTGGGCAAAGCTAAAACCTTTGATCTCATCTTGTTTTGGATCACGCAATATCTGTTGCCAACAGCTGCCATTCCCGATTCCTTAATGGCGATCGCCCGCAGTCGCCTTCCAATCTTGACTCCCATTACCGCCCTGACGATTGGGCTTTCCCTGGCGGGGATGTTCTTGGGTCTGCGGCGGATTCAGCAACGTTCCTACGTCACCACCCTTCTACAAACCCTCTACGGCACTTTTTATATGCTGCACTGGCTGGTCATTGTTGCCAGTGTCACGATGCGGATGTCCATTCGTCCCAAGCGTCTAAAGTGGATAAAGACAATACACCAGGGTTCCCACACCGCTGAGGTCGGTCAGTCCCAGAACTAGGGAGCGATGGCCGAAGGCCTCTCTAGAGAACGGAGGAGCAGCTCCGCCAATGACCATCGCAGCCTAGCCATCCTCGATTCAGAAGGAAGTTTCGCCATCCCCATCTGGCTCTTCCCAGATGGGCAGAGGATCGCTGGCGATCGCTTCGGGAGCGGTTGATCCCGACTCTAGACTTACGATCTGGCCGCGAAAAAAATCGGCCAAGCTCTTGGCGGCTCGGGTAACTTCGTCCTCGGGTTGCCAGGTGAAGCTCTGGCTCAAACCTGCTGTGGGGGTGGGTGGTACCTCTGAGTCTTGAGGTTCTGGTGTCGAAGGCGGAGTTGCCGCTTCCCCTATTTTCGGAGGAGGGGCGGCGGCAGCCATCGGCAGTGAATGGGAAGCAAGGGTTGGCGGCGGCGGGGCGACCAGAGGTGGCAGCGGCATCTCATTTACCGGGGCGCGATTCTGGTACTGTCCATTGTCAATGGGCAGAGGTGCGGGAGTCAGGGGCTGCTCGGGAGAACTGGCAACCTCTAGGGTGACTTTAACCTTGCGCTGGAAAACTTTTTCAAAGGCTGCTTCCAGATTGGGAAGTTTTCCCTGGGTAATCTTGAGGAGGGGCTGGGAACTAACCGCAACCCTGGCGTCCTGGCTCCGAAACGCTAGCAAGCGACACTGTTGTCGGACCAGTACCTGGGTTGAATAGGGTTGCACCTCCTCAATCACCGTATTCCAGATCTGGGTGAGTTCGGTTGTGGCATCTAGCTGCGGATCGGCGAAGTCAGAGGGTTTTGGAGCTGCTTCTGTCAGCGATTGCTGCGGTATTGGGGCGAGGCTTGTCTTGGGGGGCTGAGGTGGAGATGATGACGTGATTGCAGCTGGCGGCGTTAGCGGAGGGGTCGCAAGACTGGCGGATGCTGGAGGTGGGGCTTGGGATTTTAGGGACAGGATTTGGGCTGAAGGAAGTAACCCCATCAGGGTGACCTCTAGCCACAGGCGCGGCTGGGTGGTGTTTTTGATTTGCAGTTCTGCGGTTCGTAGATGTTGCTGCCCTACTAGAATGGTTGCCAGATCAAACCCCTGGACAAATTCACAGAGTTGTAACCAGGTGGGGGCCGTAATGGCTACCAAGTCCTGGCGAGTGGGGGCGGTCTTGGCAATCAGCAAGTCCCGGTAAAAGCTAGCTAAATTTTGGAGCACAATCAGGGGTTCCCGACCCCGATCCATCAGGTGGCGAGCCTGATCGAGGATCTGTTCTGGCTGATCCTGGGCGATCGCCTGCACCAGGGTGAGTAAGTCCCGCTCTGGCACCGCGCCCACCAGATCCCATACCTGTTCCACCCTCACGGGGCCGGGCAAGAGGCTCAACTGATCTAAGAGACTCTCCGCATCTCGCAGTCCTCCCTGAGCAATTTGACCCACCAGTTCCAGGGCATCGGGGGTAATTTGAATCTGCTCTTGGTGGGCGATCGCCCCCAAATGCCCCACCATCGCCTCTAGGGGAATGCGACGAAAATCAAACCGTTGACAGCGGGAAATAATCGTCGGTAAAACCCGCTGGGGGTCGGTGGTCGCTAGGACAAACACAACCCGGGGCGGGGGTTCCTCCAAAGTTTTCAACAGAGCATTGAAGGCCGCCACCGATAACATGTGGCATTCATCGATCACATAGACTTTGTAACGACATTGGACGGGGGCAAATTGAGCTCGTTCAATCAACTCCCGGATGTTATCGACCCCGGTATTGCTGGCGGCATCGATTTCAATCACATCCAGTGCTGCCCCGCGGATGATGGACAGACAAACTTCACAGACTCCGCAGGGGTGTTCCGTGGGTCGATCTTCCTGAATACAGTTGAGAGACTTGGCAAGAATCCGGGCACTGGAAGTTTTACCCGTTCCCCGTGGCCCGGTAAATAGGTAAGCTGGGGCGATCCGTTGCTGGCGCAGTGCGTTTGTCAAGGTGGTGGCGATCGCGGTTTGCCCCACCAACTGGGCAAAGGTTTGGGGTCGATACTTATGGTGAAGCGGTTCGTAGGTCACAATCGCCAGCGCCGGGAGGGAGTGGGTAAGCTGTCTATCGCCAACTTCGGATCACAGGTTCACGCAACAGTTCGCGGTTGCCTTGGGTCACCGTCAGGAAAATGCCCCGAGGGGTATCCGCCAAGATATAGAGCACATCTCCATTGACCGCTTCAAAATAGCTCCCTTGGGGAGCGTAGTCCTTGAGGGGGAGGCGAATTCGTTGCTGGGGATCTGCTTTGGCAACCCCCACGTAGAAACCAGGCAGATCGCCCCCGCAGATGCTAACCCAAAAGCTGCGGGTTTCGGTAGCGACAAAAACACTTTCCCCTGGTTGACAATAGTCCGGTGAATTTTGGGCCATCTGCATCGGGCGATCGCCCCCTCTCAACGGAGGCGCCTCAGTCCCTCCGCCAACCGATGCCAGAACCCCACTGATCCATCCCAGCCCCAGTAAAACCGCCGGCACAAGTCTATGGAGTAGTCGTCGTAGACGCACCATCTTTCTATTTCTCCGCGCAATCCTTCGCAAGCTTTCAACGTTGAGTTGGTGCCTCAAGAGTTTTCAAAGGGGACATTTTTGAGGATTTCCCCCCATGAATACGGGTCTTGACAGACCCCTAGGGTGAGTGTAACCCGTTCATTGCGGAATCGGGGCAGACTGCCAGAGGCGATCGCCCTGAACCAGGGTATGCACCTGCCATGACGTCTGGGTATGGGGATAATCCAAGCGATAATGACTGCCTCGACTTTCGGTGCGAAAGAGCGCACTCTGCAAAATCCCATCGGCAATGTCCAGCAGGTTCTGGGTCTCACCCCAGTACCGCAAACTGGCAGCAGGTTCTGGGTCAGCAGGTAACTCCCAGGAGACACCAGGAGGCAAGGATGCTAGAAATTGGCTGAGGGGGAAAGCGGCAAAGGATTGTCGCCAATCTGTGACTTGGGCGATCGCCCGCTGGAGATCGAGAAGTTGCCGACAGATCCCCGCCCCTTGCCATATGAGTTGGGGGAGTTGTTGGCGCAGGGAATGGATCGCATGGATCTGAGGCAGGGTGAGTAAGTTGGGTGGCAGCTGCAAGGCTGGCCGGAGAGGATTTGAGAGGGCTGGAATCTTGCAGCCCTCTCTCCCTAGGGGCAATTCCGCCATTTGCATCCCAAAGACCAGGCACTCCAGCAGGGAATTACTCGCCAGACGATTGGCACCATGCACCCCCGTACTAGCCGTTTCCCCCACCGCGTAGAGACCTGGGATGGAGGTCTGCCCGACGAGATCCGTCGTAATTCCCCCCATCCAGTAATGGGCAGCAGGAGCCACCGGAATCCGCTGCTGGGTAACATCAATCCCCCACTGTTGGCAGACCCGCAGAATGTTAGGGAAGCGGTGGTGCAGCGTTTCTGGGGGTAGGGGACGCAGATCTAGCCAGACATGGGCTGGGTGATCTGGATAGCGGTGGGCAAAGGTTTGCAGATGACTGTAAATCGCCCGACTGACGACATCCCTGGGGGCTAATTCCCCACTGGGATGGTAGTCAAAGGCAAATCGATGCCCCCGACTGTCAACCAAGTGTGCCCCTTCCCCCCCGCACTGCTTCACTGATGAGAAATCGTGGGGCTCCCGGACAGGTGAGAGCCGTGGGATGAAATTGCACAAATTCTAAATCCCGAACTTCAGCCCCTGCCCGCCAAGCTAGCGCCACCCCATCTCCGGTGCTCCCCTGGGGATTTGTGGTTTGGGCATAGACCTGACCTCCGCCTCCGGTGGCTAAAATCACTGCGTTGGCTCGAACCCAGAGAATGCGATCGCCGTGAACCAATGAGACTCCCTGACAGCGGTGTCCCTGAGCATCCATCCATAGATTCAAGACAAAGGTTTCTGAGAACAGATGAATGTGGGAGTGCTGTAAGACCTGGTGAATCAGGGTGGTGATGATCGCCTGCCCCGTGGTATCAGCCGCATGGAGCACCCGTCGTCGGGAGTGGGCTGCTTCTAAGGTGAGTGCCAGTTCTCCCTGCTGTCCCCGATCAAATCCCACCCCCATGTCTAGGAGCTTTTGAATACACCGGGGGGCTTGCTGTACCAGTAGTTCCACCGCATCCGGTTCACAGAGCCCCGCCCCTGCCCGCAGGGTGTCCTGAATGTGTAACTGGGGGGAGTCATCTGCCGAGATGGCGACAGCAATGCCCCCCTGTGCCCACCCACTGGCAGACAGCGACAGGGAATCCTTCGTGATCAGTCCCACACGAAGCGTTGGGGGCAAACACAGGGCTGCATACAGTCCAGCTGCTCCACCACCGATAATCAAGACATCAAAAGGACTGGACAGCCGGGATAACGATGCCAACTCTGGAGGATTCAACGTCCGATCCCATCAAACATAAAAAACTGCTCTCTGTTGGCGATACCAGGGATGAATTCCCTTGGGTCCCACCCAGGAATCCCAGAGAGCAAAAAAAATCATCCCTTTAAATTATCTCCGGCAGTCAGTGACTGGGAGCGATCCTGGGAGCGAGAAGGCTCAAGGTTCAACTACTCTCCCGGTTTAGCGATAGATCCCGTTATTGTAGCGATCGCCCCCTTCCACCAGCGCCGATTCGACATCCGTGACGGTAAAATTCCCCAGATTGCTCTGCAAGACCGATTTCTGGACATCGTTTAAGCCAGGGATGGCTAGCACCTCATCCACGGACGCATAGGGGGCATTTTCCACAATGATGCGAGCGAGGTTCGGATACATTCCCGCATACTGACGAAAGGCACGGACATTGGTGTTATTCAAATCAATCTTTTTACCAAAATCAGTGCCGAGCTTATCATCCACTGTATTTCGGATCGGCTCTTCCACGGCTAAAACTGCGGTGGCACGTACCTGATTGAAATCTATAGCAAGGGCAGGCTGAGGGAGGCCAAACCATCCCAGTAATCCAATGCCTAAACTCAAAACCGTCAATAAGTGAATGAATCGTTTCATAAATTCTTGCCTCTGACTCTTAGACTGCGTTCTAGACACATCATCTCTTTGAGACTACCATTTCCCCTGATCATAAAAGTCAATTTCTCCTTCCCTTAAAAGTTACAATTCTTAATGTTTTAAGAATAATAAGTCTCCGTTTCCTTCGCGGTTCCCAAGTTCTCTAATTGGGACAGCTCGACCCATTCACTGGCACAGGGAAACTCGAGCATGTTGACAATGAAGCTGCTGAGATCCTCAAAGGAACCCGCATAGGTTAGCATCGGAGACTCATAGCCCTTTAAACTGACCTGATGCTGCTGGAAAATATTGTGGTGGCCGAGAAGCTTGGACAGCAGGCGATAGGTTGTTTCTCCCAGGGCAAAGTCAAGGCTGATTTGTTTGGTGATCGTCTCTAATCGAAAGGCCTCATTCACCGTATCCCCTAAGGCTGTGTAGTCCGGGCGATCGCCACTGCCCGTATTCCCCACCATGGCATAGCCGGTATTGATGCCAGCCCCAACCCGCAACTGGAAAGGCACGGGGTAGAGGTTGCACAGTTCGCTGGTCATGTGATGAAAACTTTGGAGAGCCTGCAAAATCTGGAGCATTTCTCGGTGACCCACCCCCTGGGTGCCGTGAATCCAGACGGCCATGACGGCATCACCAATGTATTTGTCAACCCAGCTTCCATGCTCCCGAATAATGTCCCCTGCCCGCCGGAACCAGGTGCCAATCAACTCCGAGAGAATTTTCTCATCCATTTGCCGTGCTAACACGGTGAAGTTACGGATATCCACCACCAGCACCGAAATCAGGCTGCGGACGTGGAGAGCTGCGGTCGCCGTGTATTCCTTAGAGCCAGAGTTGTCGGTGGCCACAGGTGCATGGGAGGGGCAACAGAACTCTAGTTCACTCTGACCAAAGGTGAGGTGATCGCCATTGTGCAAAATGACTGGAATACTGACCCGACGACCATTGATAAAAGAACCATTCCGACTGCCCAAGTCAATCAGATAAAAATTCCCCCGTTTCCATATACTGCAACATGGCATGGTTCCGGGAAATCCAGCGGTCTATCAGCACAAAGTTGCTGTCACTACTCCGGCCAATTGTCCAGTAGTAACCGCCAACCAGTGGGAAATAGCGATCGCCAAACTCAGTTCTAAGAATGAGATGAGGAACAGCTTGCAAAGTATCTGAAGAGTGGAAGGGTGAGACCCGCTCATTTACAATGACGCATCAGACAAAATCATACGCCAGAGTTACCTAGAATAGGGTCGTATTGATGATTGATATCGGTACAAGCCTCGATCTTTGGCTACAGGTACCCTGGGTGCGGTGACTGTCGTCCATCTGCCCAGAGATGGTGAGCGGCTCGAGCCTAACTTCACGAGTGAGGAGGGCAAGACAGCTATTAGCGCTTTGCCAGCGCAGATTGAATGGTCGCTGGTAATTGCCGCAGGATTTTCCCCTTTTCCCGATCCACAGCCACCAAGGTCACTTGGGCACTGACATAGAGTTCTGAGGCGTTCGGAGACTGAATTTGATAGTCCCAGAGAATTCTCACCCCTTCTAAATCCGCCATCCGGGCTTTCACCAAGGCAGTCTGCCCCATCCGTACCGGGCGATGATAGCGTACCGACAATTCAACGACGGGCAGATCACAACCCATTCCCACCAAGGTGGCAAAATCGATCCCCAGTTGGTGCAGGTATTCGACTCGGGCTTCCTCCATCCAGGTGAGATAAGTGCCATGCCAGACTACACCAGCATAGTCTGTGTGATGGGGATAGGCTTGAACCAGATACTCAAACCAATCACCGGACGTTCCCTGAGAGCAGCTTTGGAGATCAGGTTTCGGTGGTAATTGGGGTTGAAATTGTGTCGCCGTATTGTTCATCCTTTGCCAACGCATTCCTCCAACAATATGCTCTTATAGCATCTTTAGCGTCCTTTGCTCACTGATGCTGGCAAGAAATCCCAATCTTTCTGATCATGGGTGAGTTTGAAACAATTCTTAAACCAGGGCGATCGCATTTTTTTATAATCCCCAGCCAGCCCTAGCCTGGAAGTACAATTACTTATACGAACCAACGTTGAGATCTAAATTGGATCCATCTCCAATCCAGAGGCAACGTTGGTTGCAAAGAGCAATATTGAGATTGAGGGGCGTTTGACGCATCTTAGACCATTATCGAAATCTTTCCCAAGGGCGAGCTGACACGTCAGCGCCTGTGAGATCCCAGAGAATGAGATCAACTGAAACGATTTGAGCAGACTGAACTCCATAGGGAAGCGCGACCATGATAGAAAAAACTTTTACTCGCAGATTCTGGCACCGGTCAGTCCGAACAAATGCTCAGAAGCCTGATGGAAATTCCATCCATTCAACGTGCTACCGTGACAGTTCTGCACGTTGTTCCTCCCCAAGTAACCGCTGAGGCCATGACTGACAAGTGGGAAGCAGGGGGTAAAACCCTCGCTGCCGCAATTCAAGCCCTTCGGCTCGATCCGAACTATGTCACGGCAATGCTCCGCCAAGGCGATCCCAAAGACATTGTTTGTAAAGTCGCTGAAGAAATCGACACCGATTTAATCATCATGGGATCGCGAGGGCTGAAGCGACTGGAATCAATTCTAGAAAACTCTGTCAGTCAGTACGTTTTCCAACTTTCCGCCCGACCGATGCTATTGGTCAAGGATGATATCTATGTCCGTAAGATCAACCGGATTATGGTTGCCATTGATCCATCCGATGCTGCCAAACAGGGGTTGAAACTGGCGCTCTACCTACTCCGAGACATCAAAGGCGGGCAGTTAACCCTGGTGCACATCAATGAAGATCCCAAGTCGGGGGCCGATGTCTCCGGGACACTTGCTGAGAAAGAACCGAGTTTGGCTGCTGCCGTTACCGAGGCTAAGAAGTTCGGTGTTCCCTACCGCTGCATTGCCAGCTCGGGGAAACCAGGGGAAGTCTTGTGCCGACTCGCCCAGGAAACCAATGCTGATCTGCTGGTGCTCGGTTCTCCCGATCGCCGTCCGTCCATTGCTCGGAGCATGCCTGACTTGGATCGACTCCTAGGTACCTCCCTCTCTGACTACGTGCGAGTTCACGCAGAGTGTCCGGTGTTGCTGGCTAGGACGGCCGCCTAGCCTTGGGCGGGAATCCATAAAACAAGCACCAGAAATAATCACTTCTGGTGCTTGGTTTTTTAGCGAAACAGGTATGACGTTTCCAAGAAGTCTTGAAATTTTGGTCAGCTTCCTTGCTTACCCGTCTGAATGTACAAAATCAATAGAAAGACGCTTGGCACCAAGACAAATAAGATGCTGGCAACAAACCCTAAGTCATTGACTTCCATTGCATCTGCCCCTAATACACATGAAATGCTGATCCACAGAATACCACTTCATGAATCGACCCGTTCTCCCCAGGGTCAGTTTTACAGTTTTGGCTCACGGTTTCGTCTTCACCGTCACAGGGCCTTGGACAACAACTTGGCAGGCTAACCGATAGGTATCTGGCTTCTTTTTTAACTTACGGGTTTCAAAATCACTGCGGGGCGAGAGATTCTCGGCACCCTCCACAATCTCAACCACACAGGTTCCACACTGACCGTAGCCGCCACAGTTCGTCATTTTGCCAACGAAGGTGTAGATATCCACTCCATTCTCTAGGGCCTGCAGTCGCAAGTTAGCTCCATCCGCAGCCACAACTTCCCGGCCTTCTTTAAGAAACGTAATATTTGCCATCCCTAATTTCCTGGTTCCTTCACAGGAAATTATAAAGAAAAGTGAGCATTTTTTGCTAATTGTAAACCTTCCGATGACTTCCTGAGGCCGCTTGCACGGAGACGGAATTCATGGTTACAATTCTTTAGATTCTTTTTCATAAACAAACCACAAGATTAACTTCCAGTTATGAGTGGAATTGCAACCGTCCAAAGTGGCACAATAGCTTCAAAGGAACGGGGGATTGGTGGAGTCTGAAGCTCAATCATCTGACAGAGTCATCTGAATGTTGCCACTGAAGCTTGGTAACCTGATAGGTGGGACTTAAAATACCCATCGATCAGGGATTCAGAAGGCTAAGGTTCAAGACTACAGGGGCACTTCCTCTGACGGTCATCTTAAATCAGGATTGATTTGAGGAATCTGGAATCTGAGTCATATGGGTATTGAGTTTCATTTTTTAACAAACAGGATGGGCAAATCCCAGCTTTTGCGGCGCAGACCCCTGCTCCGAAGTTGCGGAAACGATCTGACCTGGAGTTTCAGTCTCCTGATGCTGTTCAGGTCATCTGAGGGCATCAGCACTGACAACTTTAATAAGCTGCTGAAACCAGCGTAGAAGAAGTAGATGTATTAAGAGGAGGCGCGTAGTCAATGGGACTACCCTGGTATCGAGTACACACGGTCGTCCTGAATGACCCCGGGCGACTAATTGCTGTACACCTAATGCACACCGCTCTGGTGGCTGGCTGGGCTGGCTCTATGGCTTTGTATGAGCTAGCCATTTTTGATCCAAGTGACGCTGTTCTCAACCCGATGTGGCGTCAGGGTATGTTTGTGCTGCCATTCATGGCTCGCTTAGGCGTGACCAAGTTCCTGGGGAGGATGGAGCATTACCGGTGAATCTGTTGCAGATCCTGGTTTTTGGTCATTTGAGGGGGTTGCTAGCGTTCATATCGTCCTGGCGGGGTTGCTGTTCCTGGCAGCTTGCTGGCATTGGGTCTACTGGGATTTGGAGCTATTCAGAGATCCCCGAACAGGTGAGTCCGCCTTGGATCTACCTAAGATGTTTGGCATTCACCTGTTTCTGTCTGGTCTACTGTGTTTTGGTTTTGGGGCATTTCACCTGACGGGTCTGTTTGGACCAGGAATGTGGGTCTCCGATCCCTACGGCCTGACGGGTAGCATCCAACCCGTTGCTCCCGCATGGGGCCCCGATGGCTTCAACCCCTTCAATCCCGGAGGGATTGTCGCCCATCATATTGCGGCTGGTATTGTCGGCATCATTGCTGGGCTCTTTCATCTGAGTGTTCGTCCCCCCCAGCGACTCTACAAAGCGTTGCGGATGGGGAATATTGAGACTGTACTCTCTAGCAGTATTGCCGCTGTGTTCTTTGCTGCTTTTGTGGTGGCAGGAACGATGTGGTATGGAAGCGCTGCGACTCCCATTGAGTTGTTTGGCCCTACTCGCTACCAGTGGGATGGTGGCTACTTCCAGCAAGAGATTGATCGTCGTGTGCAGTCCAGTTTGGCAGATGGAAAAACTCCTGAAGCTGCTTGGTCTGCGATCCCTGAGAAGCTAGCCTTCTATGACTATGTCGGCAACAGCCCTGCGAAGGGAGGTTTGTTCCGAACTGGGCCGATGAACCAGGGGGATGGATTGGCTCAAAGTTGGTTGGGTCATCCTGTCTTTAGAGACAGTGCTGGTCGGGAATTAAGCGTTCGCCGACTACCGAACTTCTTCGAGAACTTCCCAGTTGTTCTCTCTGATCAAGATGGGGTAGTTCGTGCAGACATCCCCTTCCGTCGGGCTGAGTCTCGCTACAGCTTCGAGCAAGCAGGAATTACGGCTAGTTTCTACGGTGGCGCTTTGAATGGGCAGACCTTTACTGACCCAGCAACGGTCAAACAATATGCCCGGCGTGCCCAATTGGGTGAAGTGTTTGAGTTTGATCGGGAAACCTTGAACTCGGATGGAGTCTTCCGTACCAGTCCTCGTGGCTGGTTTACCTTTGGCCATGCGGTCTTTGCCCTCCTCTTCTTCTTCGGCCACATTTGGCACGGATCTCGGACACTCTTCCGAGATGTGTTTGCTGGGGTTGATCCAGATCTAGAGGAACAAGTTGAGTTTGGTCTCTTCCAAAAGGTGGGTGATCTGACAACTCGCAAGAAGGAAGCTGTCTAAGCTTTTCTCCTCAATGACAGAATGGCCTAACCCCTCCTGTGATTCTTCGCAGCTGATTTGTTAGGCCATTCTTAAAGGGCCGACTGTAAACTGATGATGATTAAATAGTTAGGACAGCTAGTTATGGAAAGCGTTGCTTACATTCTGATTTTGGCTTTGGGTATCGGGGTCCTGTTTTTTGCGATCGCCTTTCGGGAACCTCCCCGAATTGGTAAGTAAGTCCATCGCTCCTGGCAGCCATTCCTTACGGATTTTGTCAGGAGCGATGCCAGAGCTATCCGAGATTGGTCCTTTGAAATCACTATCCGAGATACTTAAGGTTAAGGGCATCAGTCCTAGTTAGTAAGTTTTATTTATCTATCCCTTGTCTACAGGACAACAGCAGTATGCGGTGTCCCTTCTGTCAGTTCACCGATAGTCGAGTGCTTGAGTCACGTTCCTCTGAAGCTGCCCAAAGTGTGCGTCGTCGTCGCGAGTGCTTGCAGTGTAACCGTCGCTTTACAACCTACGAACGCATTGAGTTTGTACCTATTACTGTGATCAAGCGAGATGGACTGCGTGAGTCCTTTGACCGCTCTAAGCTCCTCCATGGAATTATCCGTGCCTGTGAGAAAACTGGAATTCCCACCACTCGGCTTGAATCTCTCGTGGATGAAATTGAAGCAGATTTACAACAGCGTTCGGTACGGGAAGTTTCCAGCCACGAGATTGGTGAACTTGTTCTGGAAAACCTCCGCAATTTGAGTGAAGTTGCTTATATTCGTTTTGCCTCGGTTTATCGACAATTTCAAGGGATTCGAGACTTTGTAGACACTTTAAATCACCTCCAAGGAGAGATTTTGGTAGAACTCCCCGCGACCACTCCTAAAGCAGCCGGGTGCCTGTAGCTGCTTTGCTTAGGGGAAGTGCTATAATTCCTTGAGACGAGGGGGCATGTAGCTCAGTGGATAGAGCATCAGATTCCGGTTCTGAGGGTCGGGGGTTCGAATCCCTCCATGCTCGTCAACCCCATCCAGGTAGACGGTTTCGATGGATAGCCTGATCAGCTCCCTGGCTTGATCGGCGGTCAGGGTCTCAGGGTTGATTGCTGACGCCATCAGTGATCTGAACTTGCCAAGCGGCCTGATGTCCCCACCCCAAAAAGGGAGCCTTGCTACTCATCCCCGAACAGTTTCCAACTAATCCGATGTGAGTGAATCGGTAAACTAGCGGCTGATTAGAATTCCAGAGTCTTAAGTGAACCCTTTGTGGGCAATATACGTTATTTCCCGCGTATATCCTGGATAAAATAGTTTCATGGACAAAAGATTTCGCCCAGAATTCAAGGCAAATATCGCCCGACCTAGGGGGTGGGGGTGACTCACGACGCGCCCCCGGTTTGCGTTAAATTACCCCCCGCACTAGATGTCATTGTCCGAGCATTGCCTAACCGTTCAGAGTGGTTGCGTCAGGCTATTCAGGAGAAGGCTCAACGGGAGGGGCTACTTTGAGTCAGGCAAACGACATTTTCGGGCGGCTAACGGCTCTCGAAGTCGAGGTCGCAGAGCTGAGGCAGAGTCAGGTTGCCCCATCTGGCATCCAGCAGTTACTTAACTATTTAGGCCGGATGGATGCCAATCTCAGTGAGATGAATCAGCGACTGAGCCGAGTGCAGGGAGATGTGGCTCAGTTCAGTAGTCGAGTTGAGCGGATAGACGAAAACGTGACGGCGCTGCGTGAAGAGGTTGGGGTCTCAGAAATGAGGTGCGTCACTTGCGGGAAGAGATGTAAGCTAACCCCTCTTGCTGCCTGGTTACTGTTGCGCCTCAGCGCTTGAAAATAGCAGTGATAATCACGGTCAAGGTTGCAGAGGCGATCAGTGTAAACGCAAGCTGCACAACCCATTGGGTCGCTTGCTGATAGTTAGAAAAGCGATCGTTGAACTTCTCCTGATCCGCTGAAAACTTCTCTTGCTCCGCTGACAGTTTATCGAGCTTTGAATCAAAACTATGCTGCTCTGCGGCGATGTCGTCCAACCGCTTCAGAACTTCGGTTAATTCTGTGCTTTCCATTTAACTCTCCTATGAACGCTCTAGTAGGTTAGTTCATTGGTGGTGAGGTTGTTTTCAAAGTCGAAAACTTTCTCCTCATCCGGAAAGCTGCCCCACAGGACGTTGCGCTCCACGTCCTTGAAGTATTCAATAACTTCATTAACCCCATCCAGGTAGACGGTTTCGATGGATAGCCTGATCAGCTCTCTGGCTTGATCGGCGGTCAAGGTTTCAGGGTTGATTGTTGGCGTCATTGGTGGTCTTGTTGGCGGTTCGATCAACCCCAAGGGAGCGACTCAGAAAATCAATTTCTTCCCCGAGCGCGCTTAACTCCATAGCGTACTTCCCTGGAGGTTGATCTTTAGTAATCAGCCCATCCCATTTTTGGTTCAATTTTGTTTGCTAGTTCAGATTGACTCATGGTTTGTTCTTAGCGACCTTGGTTCTCATAGCGCTGACAGCTCCTCGGTTCAGGAGATTCATGTAGGCAGGATCGTAAGACAAATCTAGCTTAATTGCATCATACCCTTGCAACACTGCCAAGTAGCCTTATGTCTCCGCCCCAAAAAGGGAGCCTCGCGCCTCATCCCCGAAAAGTTTCCAACTAATCCGATTTGAGTGAATCAGTAAACTCACCTTCTAGGGAGCTTTACCCTAAAGGGTGTCTAGGCTACAAAACTCCACAATGAGATTTTTGCAATTCAGCAAGCCTAGCAATCGTTGGACATCTAAAGCCCTCTGCAATCCTTCAACGACTTTTGCGTAGTAGTTCTGTCGTCTGTGATAGGCGCTAGCTCGTCGTCTAAGGGAACTATTGTGAGCCTCATTGTGATTGGCATCAACCTCAGATTTGGGACTGATGGCAGTAAAGGGATGTTCTTGCCTGAGCCATTCAACATAAGGCTCGCCCTGAGACCCTTTGACTTTGATGGCCACTTCTAAGCCTTCTCGCCAGACTTTGCGATATGGATAGGCTTCGGTTGTTTCAGTTGGGGGCAGATACACACTGGCTAGCTTCCATAACGCTTTACCGTAGCCTCACGAATCCATTCGCTGGGCTTGGCCCAATCCCAGGCACGTTTGACCCCCCGTTCAAAGAGAGATGCATCCTTGAGTCCGGCTTGGGCATCGACCCAGTAGCGACTATTGCGCTCGATAAAGTGTATTGTCCAGCCTTCAGACACTTCGGGGGGGAAGGTTCGTCGTCTACAGGTTTTGCAACGATAAGCCTGGATAATTTGTCCGCAGGCTTGGTCTTTACTGTTCTTGACTATGTTCTCACTCTCTCAATATATGCAATTCATCCCGCTAAAATCAATGCGACGCTTATACTATAGCAATCACGTCTTAGTCGATCAGTGCCCGCGATCGCTCTCTATGGTAACTGTCATGGGTGTAATTTTTCCGGGTAAAATCCGGGTAAACTTACAGCCCAAACAGTCTATTGTATTGTGCTTATTGACCATCAAAAAGACCTTCAAGAGTTGTTTGCAAACTCCCGAAAGTCTTACCAGTTAATGATTCCCCAACCAATCGGAGCGGCGGGATTCGAACCCACGACCTCCACTACCCCAAAGTGGCGCGCTACCAAGCTGCGCTACGCCCCGTTGCGCTCTGCAAGTATAACATAGTCCTGTGACCGACTAATAAACCTTGAGGGTCTGAACCGCGAGCATCAACTCCCTCGCAACACTGGCAGGCCAGAAAACCTCACATCGGCGTCCTGTTTGTAGAATCAGACGGAGATCGTAAGCATGGGGATAGCCACTGATCTCTAGATATAACAAGTCCGTCTCTACTTCACAGTGGAGCGTCTCTTCATCCATGAGTTCCTGGGTCATTTGGCTCGTGGTATTTGCCAGTTGTGCGGATAATCGACAAAAATCATCCAGTTCTGCTGTTGTCAACTCGATCGCCCACTCCTCGCCACCGACTAACCCGTGAAATTCAGCAGCACTTTCATCCCAGCCCACCCGCCAACCACTGCCAGTTTTGACTAAACGCGCCATGTTCAGGTACTAAGGCAAGAGTAAGTGAGCATCGCCAGGGCGGGGGGCTCCTGGTAGCGAGGGTGTTGAGACAGGGGATGGAGAATGAGAGGGACTGGGGACTGGGGTATTAATCGGTGTTGAAGGTCGGTTGAGGTTAAAGGTGTTGACCAAAACCTGAACCAGGGCATCTCTTTGGGCACGATTCAGACGACGAATGGCCGCGCGATCGCCCACCATCGGGTTAATGGTTAAAAAGCCCTCCCCAGGATAGGCCGACTCAATCATGAGTTCATTGGCTTCCAAATAGTCGGCGAGGGTCAGCTTCCAATCCAAGCGATACTGAGCTGGGCGACCCTTGACATATAGATGGTAGCGAATCAAACGACCCACAAGAGTATCATTGGGGTTGACCTTGCCAGTTCCAAGACTGACATACTGATTTTCCAGGGGCAGGGTTGGTAACTGTTGATAAACTTGCTTCCAGGCATCCTGAACCCTCAGGGAGGATTGAGCCAGACTCAGAGGAGGGGGGCTCCAACCCCCGAAAACGCCAAGGGTGAGGAATGCTCCCATGAAAACACCTATCCCCCATCGGAACCGCTGCCGCTGCCTATTCATTCGCCAATGATTTCAGGTTGCGTTAATTCATCTGACATTTCAATTACGGCCCGGAGCACAGGTTTCATCATTGGGTCATCCAGGCTATCAAACTCTTCAAAGCGCCGCCGCTTGGCACGATTTGCCACCTGAACAGTGATGCGGTAGCGGTTGGAGGCTGCATTGATCAGATCCTCTGCTCGCCGCATGATTTGAGTGGTATCCAAGGAATTACGTTTGTGCATGAAACCGATTTGAGCATTATCATTCTTGATTGTATGCGAACCACAGGACTGAGATGGCTGGCGGACTTTCTTTTTCGACTGGAGAACGCTTCGACAAATCAAATCGGCTGAAAAACTCAGCCCAGCAGCACAGTCAGTCACAACGGGCGATTGTTTTGATGCTGATTGTCTCGTTGGTTATAGGAGCCTGCACCCTACGCCTGGTGAGACTGCAACTTTTAGACGGGTCGCGCAATCGACAACTGGCGGATACCAATCGCATTCGTCCGGTTCCCATTGCGTCTGACCGGGGAACGATTCTAGACCGCAAAGGTAGGCCACTGGCAACCAATCGTTTAACTCGCTCGGTCTATTTGTGGCCGCGCGAGCAAACCCCAAGCCAATGGCAACAAACTGCTAGTAAGCTCAGTCTGCTGCTGAAAATTCCCGCTTCCGAAATTTTGGCGAAACTCTCTCAGGCGGGTTATCGCTCTGCCATTCCCGTCCGCATTAGTCGTGACCTAACCCCCACTGCATTTGTAGCCCTGGCTGAGAATACCGCTGCGCTTCCGGGATTAGAAATTCGGGGGGAGTCTAGCCGTCTTTATCCCCAGGGGAATCTTGCCTCCCATGTCCTGGGATATATCGGTGAGGCTACCCTAGAGGATTTGAAGGTGAATCCCAGCTATCCCATGGGGATGATCATTGGCCGGATGGGGGTGGAACGAATTGCGAATAGCCAACTGGAGGGAACTTGGGGCAGCCATTTGATTGAGGTGGATGCGGAAGGCCAACCCTTGCGAGTCCTGGGCAGTAAACCAGCGGTGCGGGGATCGGCGGTGCAACTCACCCTAGACTTAGATTTACAACAGGCAGCTGAAAAAGCACTGGGCCAACGTCGTGGTGCGGTAGTGGTGTTGGATGTGAAGACGGGAGCGGTGCTGGCCATGGCGAGTGGCCCTTCCTTTGATCCGAATCTCTTTACCCGTCGCATCTCCACGGCGGAGTGGAATCGGCTGCAAAATACCGATAACCCCTTCCTGAATCGGGCCTTACAGGGGTATCCTCCCGGCAGCACGTTTAAGATTGTCACCTCGACTGCTGGTATGGAGTCTGGTAAGTTCACCCCGGACTCAATGGTGGCCACAGCGGCCTTTATTACCGTCGGTGGCATTGCCTTCCATGAACATGGAGATGGCTATGGAGTCATTGGCTTCATTGATGCTCTCACCTATAGCAGCAATACGTTCTTTTATCAGGTGGGGTTGACGGTTGGGCCTGAAGAGATTGCTAAATGGGGGCGCAAGCTCGGGATTGGTACAACTTCTAATATGGGCTTGGATGGCGGCAATCATGGATCTCTTCCCACGCCCGCTGATAAAGAAAAGCTCTATGGTGAACCCTGGTATGCCGGTGATACGGTCAGTATGGCAATTGGTCAGGGGGTGGTACAGGTAACGCCCTTAGAACTAGCCGTCATGGTCTCCGCGATCGCCAATGGGGGTTTACGGGTGCAGCCCCATCTGTTTGCCTCTCAAACCCATACGCCTGCTACCCAACCCGTGCGGATTGGCTTTCATCCGGGAACCCTGAAAGTGATCCGCGATGGTCTTGTGTCGGTGGTGCAGCATGGCACCGGACAAAGCTTAAATGACGGCTCAATCCCCCTTACTGGGGGTAAAACCGGAACCGCTGAAGTCCCCGGTCAACCGGATAATGCCCTGTGGGTAGGCTTTGGTCCGGTGAGCAATCCCCAAATTGCTGTGGCGGTTGTGGTGGAAAATGGCGGTTTTGGCGCAGTTTCGGCGGTGCCGATCGCCCATACAGTTTACAAAGCCTATTTCAAAAAACACCAATCCCCAGCCCCTCGCTGATAAAAATAGACACCTCCGTGAATGGAGCGTGTCTAAGGATTTATGCAACAACCCGGATACTTGATAATTGTACCGAAGCCTGATCATCCTAACTTGATTTCCGTCAGTGTTACTGCATCGGGAGTCAGGCTAGGTGAGCAGACTGATCACTTTGATTAATCAACTCAATTTGATATTCAGACACTTAGAAAGGCGACGCATCAGGAACTAGATGGCTTCCAGGTTCTTTTCGCCAGTCCGAATCCGAATGGTTTGTTCCACAGGTGTAACAAAGATTTTGCCATCACCGATTTCACCAGTGCGGGCAGCTGTAATCACCTTGTCCACAACCAGATCAACCTGGTCATCTTCCACTACAAGCTCGATTTTTAATTTTTGCAGGAACTCAACCGTATACTCGGAACCCCGGTAGCGCTCCGTTTGGCCTTTTTGTCGTCCAAACCCGCGAACCTCGGACACAGTCATGCCGACAATGCCTGCATTCACTAAGGCAATCTTGACTTCGTCCAGCTTAAAGGGCCGAATAATTGCTTCAACCTTTTTCAATTCCCAACTCCTTACTTATAGTGTTTGTGTGCGCCCTACTAGCATGACACTTTCTATCACCGCCAAGAGTGATGGTTTTGTAGCCGAAGATACTTTCTCCTGGAAGCTCTGTCTCAGCAGGTTCGTTAGCTGAATTCTTCGCCGGATGTAAGGTTGTGTCGTCGACTATTCGTCATCAATAGTACAGGGACAGCTGCTCACGGAGAAGTTCAAACTCAGAACTGTATTGTGGGCGGATTTCTCAAGGCAGATTGAGCTAGCGACTCTTCAAGGCGGGGCAAGCCAGGGCAAACCTAACCCCATCGCCCCGGCAGTCACTCCCCCAAACGTGGCCTCCACGAGATCAGGAATGACTGCCCCAGAAATCCTCTAAAGTAAATGTGAGCAACCATCCAACCTCTCAAGTTTTCAAGGCACCATTGTGTACTTATTGATTCCAGCAGCCGGAATGGGTCGGCGTATGGGGAGTCAGCGCAACAAACTCCTCCTAAACCTATTGGGGGAACCTCTGATTGCCTGGACGCTCCGGGCGGCGGCAGCTTCCCGTGAGATTCAGTGGATTGGGATTATCAGTCAGCCAGAAGATTGGCCGGATCTGAAGTCGATCCTGGAAGGATTAGCCCTGAACAAACCTGTGGAGATGATCCTGGGGGGGGTCGACTCGCCAAGCATCGGTTCACAACGGTCTACAGGCGTTACCCTCAAACGCTCAACAGGTGCTGATCCATGATGGGGCGAGGTGCCTTGCCACTCCTGACCTCCTCGATCGCTGTGCCCAGGCAATTTACCAATGTATGGGCCTGATTGCCGCCATTCCCGTTAAAGACACCATCAAGGTGGTAGAGACCCAAACCTTGCAAATTCAAAACACCCCCGATCGCCGCTATTTGTGGGCGGCTCAAACGCCCCAAGGCTTTGAGGTCGATCGCTTGAAACAATGCCATGGCGAAGCCCTACGCCTGGGATGGGAGGTTACCGATGATGCCGCGTTGTTTGAGCGGTGTGAACTCCCGGTGCAGATTGTGCTTGGGGAAGAAACCAACCTCAAAATCACCACTCCCGTTGATTTGGCGATCGCTGAGTTGATTCTGCGTCAACGCCTCCAGTCTCTCGATTCATCGGTAAGTCATCGATGATACCGAGCCTGGTTGAGTATGGTTTGATTGTAAATACAGCACCATCCCAGGGTTTATCCCGTTGTATTCTCCAGTAACAACCTGATATGCATTCCAGAGATCCTTAAGATAAGGGGTGGCGATGCGTTGGCTTTGGCACGTGTTCAAAACAGTCCTCGGGCTATTGTTTCGTCACCCCGTTGCTGGCACCAGCATTATCCCAATTTTGCCCAGTGGGGAGGTGGTTCTGATTCGGCGACGGGACAATGGGCGGTGGTCTTTGCCCGGTGGCATGGTGGACTGGGGAGAAGACATTACGACTACTGTGGCTCGGGAACTGCGAGAAGAAACGGGGCTGGAAGTGCAGCAAATTGGCCGCCTGGTTGGAATTTATTCTTCACCTGAGCGAGATCCGCGACTGCACTCGATTTGTATTGTGGTTGAGGTGGCGGCCCAGGGCAGAATGCAAGTTCAAGATCGGCTGGAAGTGATGGAAGTGCGTGCCTTTCCCCCCAGTCTCCTGCCTTTGGGGGAACTCTCCCACGACCACGATCGGCAGTTACAGGACTATTTCAGTGGTCTCACCGTCCTAGCCTAGCTTTGGGTTGAGGGCAATGTTACAGGCAACTATCCCCCGAAAGATCAGGATTGGATCCCAGCGGATGTAAGTTGCCAGGGTGGGGAATTGCTGCTGGAGACCCCAAAATAACACCTCGGCATACCCCCCCTGTGAGGGCGATCTCACTCTGGGGAAACCGTTGTTTCCAATCCGCTGCAAAGTCATGAATACTACTCAGAAGGGTATAAATCACCCCACTGGCGATCGCCCCTGGGGTATTCAGCGCCCAGCGATCGGGTAAAAATTCCAAGTCTAGGGCTGTCAGAGCCGGTAACAGCGCGGTTCCTTGGCTAAGGACACGAAATTGCAGTTGTAGCCCCGGTAGCACCGACCCCCCCCACCAGGGAGGCTGCCGCCGTTGCCCCCGTAAACGTCAGGCTGGTACCTGCATCAATGCTCAATGCCGGCCATCCCCAAGTAGACCCCACACCCCAGAGCGCCAACGCCCGATCAATGCCCAGGGTTGGGTAGGTTCCCCCCAGGGGAATGTGGTCAAGGGTCAGCACCTGTACCTGGGGATAGGCTTGCCAGAGCAGGGTTTGCGACGGCACCACCGAAGCCAGAACGAGGGGCAGGGGGAAACCCAATTGCCGCAGGTGGGCGATCGCGGTTGCTCCCATGGCTGGCATGACATTCTCACAGGCTGCCTCCCCAAATTGACTGGTCACCAGTGCTGAAACTGCTGGAGAGGGTAAGTGGGGCATTTGCCAAACCGTTTGAATTTCAGCCCCCAGGCATCCAGCCCAGTGGAGACGAGAATTCCCAATCACCAGCGCTAACCAGGGTTGCAATTGCGTCTAGAGAAGAAGTGGAGAGCGGAATTCACTGGAACTACCCCCTGCCTGAGCAGGAGGCTATTTAGGGGTTTTGTGTCCAGAACCCGCTATCCTGGATGAGATAGTTTACCGTACCCTTTCTTGCTAGGTCACTGAAAGATGCAGAATCTATGCCGAGGCTGGTTCGGGTTTCTACTGGTGATACTGGTTCTACTGACGGGGGGATGTTCCTTTCCCCAGGCAAACTCTGCGGCTTCCTCGCCATCCGCTGCTAGCGCCAGTCCCCTCTCTACCCCAGAATCCTCTGCTGCCAATAATCCGGCCACCCCTTCTTCTGTTGCGACGAATCCTCAAATGACAAACTTACCTCGCCTTGACGGCAAAGCTACCGTTGTGATGGTGGTCAAAGGCTCTCCTATTACCATCGAAGTGGACGGCAGCGATGCACCGATTACGGCTGGCAATTTCGTGGACTTGGTGAACCGGGGCGTTTATGACGGACTGGTTTTTCATCGCGTTGTCCGCCAACCCCAGCCCTTTGTAGTTCACGGGGGGGGATCCCCAGGGCAAAGACCCAAAATTTTCCCCTGATTTGTTGGGAACCGGTGGCTTTATCGATCCCGCAACCAAACAACCTCGGTTAATTCCCCTGGAGATTAAACCGAAGGGAGCCCCGGAGCCGATCTACAGCAAAACTCTGAAATCAGCAGGCATCAGCACCCCCCCGGCTCTGCGCCACACTCGCGGAGCCGTTGCCATGGCTCGGTCTGCAATGCCAGATTCGGCATCTTCACAGTTCTATATTGCCCTAGCGGATCTCCCCTTCCTGGATGGAGACTATGCTGTCTTTGGTTACGTTACCCAAGGGATGGAGGTGGTGGATCAAATCCAGCAGGGAGATCGCATTGGGTCGGCAAAGGTGACTCAGGGGTTGGAAAACCTGAAAGTCGCCAAATAAGATCGGATTGGGGATTCCCACCTCCATGGATGTGGTGATCACCGGCATTGGCCTGGTTTCAGCCCTGGGGAATCTGGAGCAGACGTGGGGGCAACTTTTGGCAGGGCGCACCGGCATTCAACGACGACAGCCTTTCCCAGAGTTGCCCTCTTTGCCCTTAGGATTGATTGATCAGATGCCCACACACTTAACGCCCCTGACTCAGCAGTTGCTTGAGGAGGCGCTCCAGGATGCAGGTCTGACACCCCCCGTTGCCCGACTGTGGGGTCGTCGTGGGCTCGAGTCGCCACCATCAAGCCAAGTGGGAGTATTGGGCTCAACGGTTCCATCAGGGGGATTGGGAGTCAGCATTCAGTGGGCAATGGTTAGAAGCCCTCCCCCAAGCCACGGCCATGACGGTGGCGCATGGGATTGCCTCCACTGCTCCAGTGTTATCGCCGATGGCGGCGTGTGCAACGGGCCTGTGGGCGATCGCCCAAGGCTATGAACTATTACAAACCCAGGTATGCCAGCGGGTAATTGTAGGGGCGATCGAAGCCCCGATCACGGCCCTGACCCTTGGAGGCTTTGCCCAGATGGGAGCCCTGGCTCAAACGGGAGCCTTTCCCTTCGATCGGAACCGCGAGGGTTTGGTCCTGGGCGAGGGGGGTAGCTCTTTTGGTTCTGGAAACCGCGACCCTCGCCAGCCGCCGTCAGGCTCCGATCTACGGACGGATTCTCGGGTTTGGTCTGACCAATGATGCCAGGTACTTGAATGCCCCGGAACCCCAATATGCCAGTGCCCACCGGGCGATCGCCGACTGTCTCCAGCGCAGTGGGCTGGCGGCGACGGCGGTGGATTATCTCCATCTCCACGGCACTGCCACCCTTCTCAATGACCGGATGGAAGCCGATCTCGTCCGTCAGCAGTTTCCCGATGCCTGGATCAGTTCCACTAAGGGGGCAACGGGGCATACCTTAGGAGCCTCTGGAGCCTTGGGGGTCGCCCTTTGTAGCATGGCACTCCAGCAACAGGAGCTTCCCCCCTGTGTAGGACTGACCAATCCTGAATTTAGCTTGAAGTTTGTCCGGACGGGACAGCAACACACTCTGCGGCATACCCTGTGCTTAAGCTTTGGCTTTGGTGGTCAAAACGCTGCGATCGCCCTCGGCCAGGGTTGAACCTAAAGCCCTTCCAAGGGGACTCCTAAAAATCGAGCCAGCTCCGCCCCTTGGTTTTCTAAGACGGAGAGTGGCAGGGGCTGTCCCACCCGTGTTAGGAGAATCTCCCGCTTCCCCTTCAGCCGCAAATACAAAGCGCGGCGGGGGCTGATACCTTCCTTCAGATCAACCCGGATCGCTTGGGCATCGGTGAGGGGACACTCAATCGCGATCCGTCGATTTTTACCCAGAAACCCCCAACGGAAAATGCAAATCTTGCCCGTCTGACGATTGAACTCATTGTAGCCACCGCCTACATCCAGGATCGCTACCCCCCACTGATACAGTCCCAGGAGGATTCCCGCAACCCCATAGAAACCCATGGCCAGTCCCTGGGGCACAAAGATCAATTGGGTGGGGTCTGCAAATGGCAGCAAATTGACCCGGTAATAGCTGGACAAGCTCGCTAGCAAAAAGCCAGCACCCCCCAGCAACGTAACCGTCGCCCACCAGTAGTTACTGAGCCGCCGTGAACCCAGAACCGTTTGGTGAAGCATCTGATCATTCGTGGATGTAGTGGTTGCAGCCATAGAGATAAATTAGAATTCTGAGAGAACAGATATCGAATTGTAAAATTTTCCCCATCCATTATTATAGAGTTGTCGCTGGAGAGTCCATTCTCTAGGGACTAAAGGGATGAGGTGGAGGGGTCTGCTAAAGTATAACGAATGTGATACTTTAAGAAAAATTAAGCAGCCTTGGGTTGATCTTGCAGCCTGTGGTGCTTAGCGGACGAACAGCTTCTTTGAGAATCACGACTGTCAACAAACTGAGTATTTACACTCAATCAAGACAGTTAGTAATTGTTCAGAGTTGTCAACTCGTATTAAGGTTGAAATAATCTGAACTAATTTCTTTACGCCTCTACTTCAGGTTTCGCAATTTTATTGAGAGGGTTTTAATCCATGACCATAGCAGTAGGGCGCGTACAGTCAAGTCGGGGATGGTTCGACATCCTGGACGACTGGCTGAAACGCGATCGCTTCGTGTTCATTGGGTGGTCAGGGTTGCTGCTGTTTCCCTGCGCCTTTTTGGCGGTTGGCGGCTGGATGACCGGCACCACCTTTGTCAGTTCTTGGTACAGCCACGGGCTAGCTAGCTCCTACCTGGAAGGCTGTAACTTTTTGACCGTTGCGGTTTCGACTCCCCCCAACAGTTTGGGACACTCCCTACTGTTGCTGTGGGGTCCAGAAGCCCAAGGTGACTTCACCCGCTGGTGTCAGCTGGGAGGGCTGTGGACATTCCTCGCCTTGCACGGAGCCTTTGGGTTGATTGGGTTCATGCTGCGGCAGTTTGAGATTGCCCGCTTGGTCGGGATTCGTCCTTACAACGCCTTGGCTTTTTCGGGGCCGATTGCGGTGTTTGTTTCGGTGTTTTTGATGTACCCCTTGGGTCAGTCGGGGTGGTTTTTTGCCCCCAGTTTTGGCGTGGCAGCAATTTTCCGCTTTTTATTGTTTCTGCAAGGGTTCCACAACTGGACGCTGAATCCATTCCACATGATGGGCGTTGCCGGGATTTTAGGGGGAGCGTTGCTCTGTGCCATTCATGGTGCCACCGTCGAGAACACCTTGTTCCAGGATGGGGACAAGGCGAACACCTTCCGAGCTTTTAATCCCACCCAAGCGGAAGAGACCTATTCCATGGTGACGGCCAATCGGTTTTGGTCTCAGATTTTTGGGATTGCGTTTTCCAACAAGCGCTGGCTGCACTTTTTCATGTTGTTTGTGCCAGTGATGGGCTTGTGGATGAGTTCGGTTGGGATTGTCGGCTTGGCATTGAATCTGCGAGCCTATGATTTTGTCTCCCAGGAGCTTCGGGCGGCTGAAGACCCTGAGTTTGAGACCTTCTACACCAAGAACATTCTGCTGAATGAGGGGATTCGTGCCTGGATGGCTCCTCAAGATCAGCCCCATGAACAATTTGTCTTCCCTGAAGAGGTACTGCCCCGTGGAAACGCCCTTTAATAGTTCGCTGATGATGGGTGCTGGTCGCGACCTGGAATCCTCTGGATTCGCTTGGTGGGCTGGTAATGCCCGTCTGATTAATCTCTCTGGCAAGTTGCTGGGTGCCCATGTCGCCCATGCGGGTCTGATTGTCTTCTGGGCTGGAGCTATGACCTTATTTGAGGTGGCTCACTTTGTGCCCGAGAAGCCAATGTATGAGCAGGGCTTGATCCTGCTGCCTCACTTAGCAACCTTGGGCTGGGGTGTTGGCCCTGGTGGTGAGGTCATAGATATCTTCCCCTACTTTGTTGTTGGGGTGCTGCACCTGATTTCGTCTGCAGTGTTAGGGCTGGGTGGCATCTACCACGCCGTTCGCGGCCCTGAAGTACTAGAAGCGTACTCCTCTTTCTTCGGCTATGACTGGAAGGATAAGAACAAGATGACCACCATCTTGGGCTTTCACCTGATTGTCCTAGGGTGTGGGGCACTCCTACTGGTGCTGAAGGCCATGTTCTTCGGCGGCGTTTATGATACCTGGGCTCCCGGTGGTGGTGATGTGCGGGTGATTACGAATCCGACCCTGAATCCTGCGGTGATCTTTGGCTATCTGGTGAAGTCTCCCTTTGGGGGTGAAGGCTGGCTAGTCAGCGTCAACAACATGGAAGATGTGATTGGTGGTCACATCTGGATTGGCTTTACCTGCATCGCGGGAGGTATCTGGCACGTCTTGACCAAACCCTTTGCCTGGTCACGTCGGGCTTCCATCTGGTCTGGTGAGGCTTATTTGTCTTACAGTCTCGGGGCGCTCTCTCTGATGGCGTTTATCGCTACCTGCTTTGTCTGGTTCAATAACACCGTCTATCCCAGCGAATTCTATGGTCCCACAGGCCCTGAGGCCTCTCAAGCTCAGGCCATGACCTTCCTCGTTCGTGACCAACGGTTGGGTGCGAACATCGGTTCGGCGCAAGGACCGACAGGTTTGGGTAAATATCTCATGCGTTCCCCCAGTGGCGAAATCATCTTTGGTGGTGAAACCATGCGCTTCTGGGATTTCCAAGGCCCCTGGCTAGAGCCACTACGTGGTCCCAACGGTCTGGATTTGAACAAGCTGAAGAATGATATTCAACCCTGGCAAGCTCGTCGTGCTGCTGAATACATGACCCATGCTCCCCTGGGATCGATAAATTCCGTAGGTGGAGTGATCACGGAAGTCAATGCGTTTAACTACGTGTCTCCCCGTGCCTGGTTGGCTGCGTCTCATTTTATCCTAGGCTTTTTCTTCCTTGTAGGTCATCTCTGGCATGCAGGTCGTGCCCGAGCTGCCGCCGCTGGATTTGAGAAGGGTATTGATCGGGAAACTGAGCCCGTATTATCGATGCCTGACCTCGACTAGTCCTCTTCCAGCGTTGAGTGAATGAATCAAGGCTTGATAAAATGGAAGTCTTTTTGAGGGTGTTCAGCCCTCAAAAAAATCAGAAATTATGGTTGAGTCAATAGATTGGCTCCTGTGAACTCACAGGAGCTTTTTTGATGGGGGCTGTCGGGGCAATATCAGGGTGAAGCAGGTTTTCTGAGGATCGCTGGTTGTCTGAATCCGACCCCCTAAATGCTCAACTAACTTTTTGACGAGAGCCAACCCTAGGCCGGTGCCCCCATGTTTCCAGGGGTCAATATCAGGAATGCGGTAGAACTTATCAAAGATGCGGGTGAGTTTATCGGCGGGGATCTGTACCCCAGAATTACTGATCTGGAGTTGGAGTTCGTCAGGTTCCACTAGCACGTTCAAGGTAATGATGCCCTCTGCCGGAGTATATTTCCAAGCGTTATAGAGGACTTCTGTAATCACCCGTTCCAGGCTAACCCGATCAGAAATTAAGGGCGGTGTTGTCTCCGGAATTTGGATCACTAGGCGCTGTTGGCTATTTTGAATCCGTTGCTCAAAGGGTTCGATCAGATGGGGTAGCCAATGTTGCAGTTGAATTGTGACGAGATCTAAGGGTAGGATGTCGGCCTCAAGGTGTTGCAGGTCAAGGAGATCGTTGATCAGGCGCATTTCACGATCGCACTCTTGATGGAGAATTCGCAGATAGCTAGCCATGCGATCTCGGGGGGGGTAGTCTCTGGCTCAGAAGCTGCTGGGAGCAATCCCTGTTGCTGCAATCCAATCTCTACCATCTGGACTGCCATTTTGATGCTGGCGATGGGGGTGCGTAACTCATGGGAGACGGTACTGAGAAAATCGTCCTTGAGACGATTGAGTTTTTCTAACTCCGCTACCTGAGATTGAGCGGCCTGATAGAGACGTGCCTGACGAATTGCGATCGCGCACTGATTGGCAATTTGCCGCACCAGTCGTTGCTCGATGCCATCGAAGGTGGCACCAGCTGCTCTGACTAACCAGAGATCCCCTAATACCTCTTGATCAACGGTGTGTGGCGTTGTGTGTTCCAGGAAGATGGGACACACGAGCATCGTCACCTGGCTCTCCCTGGCGGAGGGCATTCGGGATGAAAACTGGAAATCCTGGGCTTGCAGGAGTTGAGGGTAGATTTCAGGGAACAGGGACATCTGTAAGACCTGCCCCCGTTGCGTCCAGCCAGCAAGGGTATGCTCATAATAGACGCTAGCAGTCTGCTGTTCGAGATCGTAGAGAGAGGCGTTACAGCAATCAACCCCCAAGACCTGCACCAGCTCCTGTACCGCAGTTTGTAAGATCTGCCCCTCATCCAAACTCCCCCGCACCCGATCGGTAATCCGCTTCATGGCCGCCTCGAAGTCTAGGGATTGCTGTAATTGCTGGGTGCGCTCCCACACCTGACTTTCGAGGTTAGCATTCAGCTGCCGCACCTGCTGATAGAGTTGGGATTGTTCAATGGCAATTCCGACCTGTAGGGCTAGCTGTTGCAGCAACTCGATTTCCCAGGGTTGCCACCGTCGGGCTTGGGCACAGTGTTGGGCAGCGAGCAAGCCCCAAAGTTTTTCACCCTGCAAAATGGGAATCACTAAGTTGGCTCGAACCTGAAACGGCTGCAACAGCTCTAAATAGCAAGGAGCCAACCCCGCTGTATGGATATCTTCAATGGCCTGGACTTGTCCCTGGGTATAGCGCTGGATGCAAGATTCAACGATCAGGCAGGGATCGTAAATGTGCTCCCCCAGCAGCGATCGCCAGTCGGAGCCAACGGACTCCACGGTCACAGTGCCACTCCAGTCCGGTTCAAATTGATAAATAATCACTCGGTCGGTCTGGAGAAACTGCCGAACTTCTGTGACTGTGGTTTTGAGGACTGCTTCCAGATCCAGGGACCGGCGAATCCGTTGGGCGATCGCTGCCATCAGCCGCTCCCGCTCGGTCTGATTTTGTAGCACTGTTTCCATTTGCTGTCGTTCCACGGCCAAGGAAATCGCTGCTGCCGCGGCCTTGAGTAAATCGACTTCCGCCGAGTCCCAGGCCCGCGCCTCTTCGCAGTTGTCAAAGCCGATGAAGCCAAAAAACTCCCCATTGACCACTAGGGGCAGCATCAACACCGACAGAATCCCGAGGGGAACCAGCATTGGAGCCTCGGATTCAGGAAAATCTGCTACGATGCCAGCAATAATCTCACCCCGCGAAAAACGTCGCTAACCAACGGGGCACCAGGGCATAGGAGAGGTTTTGGTACAGAGGGTTGTGAAGTTCGGGTTGAATACCCTCGGCACACCATTCAGCCCGTTGACTGGTCAGCAGTTCTCCAGCCTGATTCCAGTGATTCTCGAACAGGTAAGTGCGACTGGCAAGGGCAGCCTGTCCCAGGGATGCTAGCACTTGTTGGTAAAAGCTATCGCGTCCATGAACGCTCAATAACTGTTGCTGAATCTCAACCAACGCCGAAAGATAGCGTCCCCGATTCGATGAAACTGTTTCAATTCGCTGGTGTTCGGTGACATCTTGGGCAATGACTACTCTGGCAGCTCGACCCAACCATTGCATCGGCTGAGATGTGATCCTGACATCCAGTAGCGCCCCATCTTTCTGGCGATGCAGCCATACTCCGCTGGACTGGGAGAACTGGGGGGATTGATTCTGGATCGATGCCAGCAGTTTGGGAATCTCCTGAGGGGGACGGATATCCGCGATAGTCATGGAGAGGAACTCTGCCTGGGAATAACCATACAGCGTCACGGCTGCCTGATTAACCGCCAAAAATGCCAGTGTTTCTAGGTCATAGATCCACATGGGATTGGGGTTTTGCTCAAACAAAAGGCGATGGTACTGACTCAAATCCTCAGGGGAGCTGGAGTACGGTTGAAGGTGCTGTTTTGACTCAGATGCCAAGGGATTCGCCTCAACCGCTGGTGGTTTTTGAGCGGTAATCTCCTGAAAGACGAGCAGGTGGCGATGGGGCTGCACCTGGGGAAGGGATTGGACAAGAATTTGGTGAGCCGCCTGATCGGGGAGCTGGAATTCAAACTCCCCTACCCAGGGTACTTGCCAGACATGATCCGCTGGGTGGATCAGATGGGGATGCAGCAGATCTGAGAGGGCATAGCCCCGCAGGGTCTCCGGCGTCAGGTGGAAGAGCACGCAAGCGGCTAGGTTGGCATCTAAACATTCCCCTGCGTCATTGACAAGCAGGACGGCCTCCGATGCCACATTAAAGAATGCCCGGAGCTCCTCCTCACTGGCTGATGGGGGCTGATGCACCTTCAGATCTATCCTCTGGGAATGCTGGTTCGACCCCACTCTGGGGTTGCAGACAGCAACGTCTGACCTGATTAGTGATCATATAACCATCAGGGAGGGATTTTCCTTGCGTAAATCCCCGGAATCTCTACCGGAAAATCGGTTTTTTGTCCCTGAAATCCCCCAGATCTTAATGTTAGTCTCGACACTCCCTAGCCCATCGCTCGGGAGATCGGTGGGCAAGTTGGTGCCGGAGTTGCTGTAGTTCCTCAACTCCCAGCGATCGCCATTGCCCAGGAAGGAGGCCAGAGATGGACAGCGTAGCGATCGCCACTCGTACCAGACGGAGGGTGGGAAATCCTACCGCTGCGGTCATCCGCCGGACTTGGCGATTGCGGCCTTCCGTCAGGATCATCTCTAGCCAGGCAGTGGGGATCTGTTGGCGATAGCGAATCGGGGGATCCCGCTCGGCCAGGGTCGGCTCTGGGGAGAGCAGCCGTACCTGAGCCGGACGGGTGGGAGTGCCTTGAATCTCCACCCCCTGGGCTAGTTGAGCCAAGGCTGCCCCATCGGGAATCCCCTCTACCTGCACCCAATAGGTGCGGGGATGGAAAAAACGCGGATCGCTGAGACGATGTTGCAGGCGGCCATCATTGGTTAACAGTAGCAGACCCTCGCTATCCCGATCTAACCGACCTACCGGGTAGACCCCCGGTACGGAAATGTAGTCCTTGAGGGTTTGGCGCTGGGTAGCCAGTTCCCCTGCATCCGTGAACTGGCTCAGGACGTTATAGGGTTTGTAAAACAGCAGGTACTGATACATTCAGAACTGCTTGATCAAGACTTCTTGATGCCGGGGATCCAGTTGGTGCTGAGGCGCTTCAGCGCCCGCATCGCCACATCGGAATAGCGAACGTCACCACAGAGAATTTGTCCCATCCGCTGGGTGGCGGTGGGCCACTTAATGCCAATCTGGTAGCCAATTCCAGGAAGGCGGTAAAACACCCCTGCCAGTCGCTGAGCCCAGATCATGTCACTCCCCCAGGAGGCTTGAATTGTCTGGGTGTAACGCGCCAGAGCTGCCCCATCTCCCCCCCAGGGCGTCGGCGATCGCCTCAGCCGCCTTGAGGCCACTAAAAATGGAGGGTCGAATTCCCTCGGCGGTGAAGGGGTCAACCACGCAAGCGGCTTCTCCCACCAGCAGGGCTTGTTGCGTATGCAAATTTTGGTTGCCATCCCAGAGACACAGGGGATGACCATACTGGCGCGTCGTTTTCAGATCAATGCCAAACAGGGTGGCGTACTCGCTGAGAATGCCTTTGAAGTCCTGAGGCTCTCCTCCGCGAAAGGTGCCAATGCCAATGGAGTAGCCATCGGCTTTGGGGAAGTTCCAGATGTAGCCAGTTTTTCACCATGCCGAACTCAAAGTGGGCAATGTGAGCCTCGCTAACGGTTGCCGCTGCTTCGGCTTCTAAGGCACCGGCGAAGCGCCGTTTCCGCTCTTTAAACCCAAGCCATTTGGCCATGGTGCCCTTGGCACCATCAGCCCCCACAACATAACGACCCAGGACGGGCCCCGCCGCCGTTTCTACCTGCCAGTGATCCCCCAGGAATTGAATCCCCGTGACGGCGGTGCGATCGCGCAGTTCCGCCCCTTGTCCTTGGGCTTGCTGCACCAAAAACTGGTCAAAAACATCTCGCCGTACCATCCACACCGGTTCTGATTCCAGTTGGGCTTGCACCGGGTCACCCATCTGCCAGGTGTAGCGAATCGTATCAACCTTGAGGGAAATCGCAGGGGAAAAGTCAAAATCAAACCACTGGGCAACTTGCGGGGATACCCCACCGCCACAGGGCTTATATCGGGGCAGGGACTCTTTCTCGAGAATCAAAACGGAGACCCCCCGTTTTGCCAGGTGATAGGCGACGGTTCCCCCCGCAGGGCCAGCCCCGACAACAATGCAGTCAAACATAAAGCGCGTTTAGCGATGAGCTTGGAGGAACTTGCCAGAAGCGTTCGTTACAGCAGCTTTAAGAATACCTGAAAACCCATCGCTTTCCCTAGGAGGGTTTAGGAGTGAATTTTGCCATCGGGCATGGTTGCCCCCTTGAGATCAGCCCCCAACAGATTGGCACTGCTCAATTCCGCGCGATAGAGATTGGCATTTTGTAACACCGCATCTCGCAGATCCGTTCTCGCAAGGTAGGCATTATTCAGGTTCGCTTCCGTCAAGTTTGCCTGACGGAAATCGGCGCGACTCAGATCGGCATGGGTAAGCTTGGCGCGTTTTAAGTTAGCCCGATTGAGGTTAGCACCGCTGAGGTTAGCACCTGGGAGGAAGGCATTCTCTAAATTGATGCCATTGAGATTTGCTTCTAGCAGCACCGCTCGTTCCAGCTTGGCATCGAACAAATTGGCAGATTGGAGTACCGCCCCTTGGAGATTGGCCTCGGTCAAAAATGCCCCCTGGAGATTGGCCTGACTCAGTACCGCTCCTTGCAGATTTGCCCTTCGGAGATTGGCCTCAGTCAGGTTGGCTCCTTGGAGATTGGCACGATGGAGATTCGCTCCTTGCAGATTTGCCCCCCGCAGATCGGCATCTATGAGATTACTCGCCCTTAACATCACACAGATCTGGCGTTCTTCCCGCAAATTTGCTCCCCGTAAACAGGCCCCCCGCAGATCGGCTCCATTGAGGTTGGCTCCCCGGAGATCGGCATCCATGAGATTGCAATCGAGTAACACCGCCAGGGTAATGTTGGCACCGTTGAGAATCGCCCCCTGCAAGCTGGCACCGTGGAGGTCGGCTTCCCTGAGATTGGTGTCTCGCAAATCTGCCTGATTCAGATTCGCCCCGCTGAGACGGGTATTGATCAACATCGCCCCCCGCAGCGTCGCTCGGTTCAGATAGGCCAAAACCAGATTAGCACTGCGTAAGTCAGCACCGCTCAAGTCAATTCCAATCAGATCGGCATGGTTGAGATCGACTCCGCTCAACTTGGCATCGCTAAAGTTCACCTCACCGGCTGCATACCGAAGCAACAGTTCATTCGCATCCATTGGCAGGATTGGGGAGCTAGGGAGTTGGACTAGGGATAGTAAAGTCTCATGGAATGGGCGATCGCCCCCGCCACCTGAGTATATTCATCTCTAGGCTCTAGCGTTACGGCTGCTTTGCTGAGGATGGATTCTATCTCTGTCGTCGTCCCACAATTCCCCAAAAGCGTCTGCAGCAGATCCTCCAATTTATGTTGGGCGATCGCAGCTCCATAGGGATCGTTGGCAGACAGCGGGGGATACAGCACCGCAACCAAAAGAATTTTGGCCCGCAGCGGATTGGTATGCTTCATCACCTCTAAGCGCAGATCGAAGCGGTGCGTTCCCCAGGATGGAGGTGGAGGAAGCTGGGGTCTGGGGGGAGGAGCTAAGGGGATGGCTGATGGCTTCTCAGCTCCTGAGACTACATCAGGTAGTGACTGACTCCAGGGATGGCACGTCAATTCTGCCGCTGAAACATACAGTGGCTCTAGATGCCGCTGGATGAGATTTGCCACCTGCTCGTACTCTGCGGGTTTGTTCAGGCTACTGGCGGCGTTTTCCAAGGCGGAGCACAGATGAGCCAGGGTGGGTGCAGACTCTACCAGTTCTGACAGTAAATCCGAGAGCTTTACCTGGTTGAGGTGGGCTATATCCGTTTCCCAGGTGCCCCGACCCATCCACAGCAGCAGTTTCTTAATCCGCCCAACCCATTCGCTGCGCTCCAACTCGGCAGCAATTTCTGTATAGGGATTGCGCTCTAGGAGGGCTGGCTGCGGATACAAGGGCTCCACCTGATACAAGATCCAGCTGGCGATGGGGAAGTATTCTGCCTGTTTGTTGAGTCCGCCGACGATGTCGTAGAGCAGAGTTTGGAGGTGAATCAGCGTCGGGGCTGCATAGAGTAACTGGGGCAGCAGTTCTTGGAGTTGCAGTTGCCCTAGTTTGATCGGGTCGGGTTCCCAAATATTGCGGCAAGCGTAGAGCAACAATTTCTTGACGCGCAATCGGTGTTCAGTATGACTCAGATTTTGGGCAATTTCCCGATACAAACTCTGGGGCAAATCAGGGGGGCCGGGATAGGTATCCCCCGCCGCTTGTAGCGATCGCTGCTCAGGAAGCAGTGGCGGGGCTGGCGATGTCATCGGAGCTAAGCTGGGAGGAAGGTCCGCAGAGCCGGTTGGCAGAATTAAGTATATTGGCAACGCGTCACAAAAGTTTTTCAGCTGCCGCTCACCCAAATAGCTGACGGGCAAGTCAAGATTCCACTTGACAACCTCATAGAGAGTTTGGGAGATGCAAATTCCCCCTGGACTGGCTTCTTCTTGTAAACGGGATGCAATGTTCACCCCATTGCCAATCACGTCCGAACCATTGAAATAGACATCCCCTAGGTGAATGCCAATTCGATGGCTGAGAACTTCTTCCGGTGGCAGTTGGGTGGCGGTCTGCGCCAGAGTTTTTTGAATTTCAATCGCACAGTTAACGGCATTAACCGCGCTGGTAAAACACATTAATAAACTGTCACCAATCGTTTTGAGAACTTGACCTTCATATTGGTGGCACAGACGGTTCATCATCAGAAAATCACGATGAATCGAGTTAAAAGTGCCGGATTCATCCGCAGACATCCGCAGACTAAAACTCACTGCATCTGTAAACACAACGGCAGCTAGAGTGCGCTTTCCCTTGAAATTTGGGGTTACTGCCTCAGGGTGCATAGGTGGCTAAAGCCAATGCTAGAGGTAATCATGATGTCAGGTTCAGCTCAGTATATCTAGTCCCATGGTCTCCATGTTGCTACTGTCAGAGAAGTTTAAAGCCTGCCCGCGCACCTCCTGGTACAGCCGTCCTCGTTCATAGACAATCTGGCCTCCGACGATGGTCACCACGGGCCATCCTGTGAGGTTCCAGCCCTCGAAGGGACTCCAACCACATTTGGTCAATAGTTCTGCTCGCAATACGGGTCGGTAGGTTTGGAGATCAACCAGAACCAGATCCGCATCATAGCCAGGGGCAATCACGCCCTTGTGGGCAATGCCGTAAGCTCTTGCGACATTACGACTCATCCACTGGCTGACCTGGGCCACCGTACATTTTCCTGCCATTGCTTGTGTCAGCATCAGCGGGAGTGAAGTTTCTACTCCCGGCATCCCTGAAGGAACATTTGCGGGTTCTAACAGTAGGGTATCAGCAGCAGAGGCATCCCGTTGAGCAGTGATTTGACCTTTCTCTGCCAATGTATGCGGAGCATGATCCGTCGCAATAAAATCAATCACTCCGTCTAGCAAAGCTTGCCAAAGCACTTCTTGATCATGGGGCGATCGCAGGGGGGGATTCATCTGCGCCAGGGTTCCAATTTTTTCATAGGCACTGGTATTCATCAGCAAATGCTGGGGCGTTACCTCTGCGGTCACCCATTGGGGCTTGTCTTGTCGCAATAAGTCCGCTTCTTCGGCGGTCGATAGATGTAGGATATGCAGCCGTCGCTGGTATTTTTTAGCCAGAGTTAAGACAAGTTGAGTGGCGTTGAGGGCAGCTTGATTATCCTGAATGATGGAGTGAATCGCCGGATCTGGATTCCCAGCAAATTCCTGACGGCGTTGGGCAATCCGTGCCTGATCTTCGGCATGGACGGCAATCAGGCGGCTTCCCTGGGCAAAAATCCGATCTAAAATCTCTGCTTGGTCAACGAGCAAAGCTCCAGACATGGATCCCATAAAAACCTTAATCCCACAGGTCGGGGATGCTTGGATCAGATCAGGTAACACCTCTGCGGTGGCACCGATAAAAAACCATAGTTGACCAAGCACTTGGCAGCTGCTCGCTGTAACTTGTCGTCCAAAGCTGCCTGGGTGGTCGTGGGGGGACGGGTGTTAGGCATCTCTAAAAAGGACGTGACACCACCTTTGGCACAGGCACAACTGGCTGTGAATAAATCCTCTTTATGCTCCAAACCTGGTTCACGGAAATGGACTTGGGGGTCAATGACTCCCGGCAATAAATTCAGTCCCGTGGCATCGATCTCTTTCAGGGTAGAAGTTGTATCGCTGGTGGGGATATGGGAGCCAACCTCAAGAATGCGGCCATTTGCGATCAGCACATCCCCCTGGAACCATTCACCATTAGGTAAAAGGATCTGAGCATTGCGAATCAATAAGCCAGACTCAGCAGTCATCGTGTTTTACCCCAATAATGATGTATCGGAAATTGCGGGGACAGTGATATTAAAGACAGTCATCCTAGGGTTGAATCTACCAGGAATTGCTTGACAGATTGTCCCTGACAGCAGTTTTGTCCTAACTTTGAAGTCCGTGGCAATGGCTGATAGAGATATGGCATCGGCTTCAAGGAAACGCCACCGCCCATTCAGGGAAGCCATGAGCTACTAGAATAAATCCCCAGTGTTTACTTTTGGTTAACGAGTTGTCTGAGGAGAGCATTGTTTTCCTGGACGGCCTGGGTCAGCTCGCGTATATTGCCCTGCAACTCGCTGGCCTGCTTCTGCGAATATTCGAGTTGCGGCGAACAAATTTGCCCATAGAACGCCAGGAACCCCGCGCCCAACAGCGTCAGGATGCCCGTAATTGCCCCCACCAATTGCAACGCCTGAGAAACGGGTATAGGGGATGGCGTGGGATTAATCGGTGTCGAGTTCATCTGTATCACCTATTTCAGACAATCGGTCGTCATACTCACCGGAATTGAGATAGTCCCTCAGCTCTGCCTCAGAAACGGGCGACATGAGCAGCTCCCCAGGGCGAACGACAAAATTGATGTGTTCCTGACCACCACTCACAGGAGGGAGATGACCGTAGAGAGTGGGATAGAAATCAGGATGACCGGGCAAGATTAGGGAGTCCATTTTTCCAGTACCACAGACCAAACTGCATTAGAGGGGTATTTAGCTCTGACACCGACGCGGCGGGTCAAGGGTAACGCGAGTGACTCAAAGACAAAAATCTGCTGCTCATTGAACGGGCAATAGAAAGACTTGATGCCCTGGTTAGCACCATCAAACGACTGGCAAATCAGCCCCGGCAGGATGTTGGGATTGCTGTTAGGTCTGAGAGAGAGCCTAACGATTTCATCTCCAGTACCTAGAGGGACTGAATAACGCCAGTCACTACTGACCTTAATAGACCCAATGGTGAACCAAGACATTAACGACTTGAGCCAATCAAGCTCACAGAATCGATGTTGATTCCCTGATACTTCTTGCCGTTTAAACTTCCACCCGTAACCAGGTCATTCAAGTTATCAATCTGAGCGAATCGGATAATCGAACTCTTTTTAGTAGAGCCACCTAAGTTGATCCTCACTCTTGCGGGCCTGGGCGAGTTGGCACCAAATACCAGCCCCTTATCGGTGTCCTTTGACTTGGTGACCCCAAGCGCTTTGGCGATATCCTTGTACTTGTCCTCTTTAGCTCTCCAGGCAAAGCGAATAGAACCAGCATTTGCAAGACTGCCCCCAAGATCGCAATACCAGACAGTCGTAACTGAATCAGCCATTTTAAACTCCAGAATAAGTTAATGAATCAACCAGAATAAGTCAATGAATCAACCGAGCGACGGGATTAGCCCGGTGGGGTGGACTCGTCAATATAGGCAGCAGCGACAAAGACCGGAGCACCAGTCGTGCCATCAACGCTAAACGTCATCGGCAACGTTGCGGTAACGCTCATCTCCAGGGCATCAGTATCAAACGTGATTGAGATGTTATTCGGGCTGTCTGGATTCGATTCGATTGCCTCTTGTTCCGCAATCTGCAACCTGACCAAAGCTTCAACAAACGCAGATTCGAGGTTCGGAGCGTCCAAATCACCATCGCCCTTAGTAAACGTGGTATATGCCGCTGTGCCGCTCGACAAAATCCACTTATTAGCAACCATGGTGGGTCTGCCAGCAGTCGGGTTAATCGTCACCGTGATGGGAATGGTTGCAGTAATTGAGCATTCGGCAGGCTCAGTGTCAAACGTGACGTTGAGGTTACTGGGGGAAGCGGGGTCATCAGCGATCGCTGAATTTTCGTGCCCTTGGAGCTTACTTGCGACCTCGATCACCGCAGCTTCGAGGGAA
>NZ_JJML01000064.1 GCF_000775285.1 Neosynechococcus sphagnicola sy1
TGTCTCACCGTCTGCGGGTGGTAGTGATGGAGTTTGGCATAATCAGCCACGGAGATTAGTTTGGGCTGATTTTTGGGGCCATCTTGGGTAAGCAGCGGCCAGAGAGAGCGCTGACGATGGCGAATTAGGGTATTGCCCCCGATGCCAATCAGCACCTTAACGCCATTGATCATCAGCTTTCGCATTACAGAAACACCTCCCAATCAGGAATGGTGTCAAGTTGCCCCTTGGAGAAATAGCGCAGAATTTTAGGTACAACCGTAATTTGTTTATAGCGGTTACTATCTATCTGAGCGCAAATGATGAGATTATCAGACCGTTTCTTATCACCTTGAACGACACTGAGCGCCAAATTAATGACCCGTCTGCCTTCAGATTCAGACTCAGCAAAGACAATGATTTTGCTGTTATCTGGCAGTTCGTAGGAACAGCGAATCTTGCCCTTCTTCCACTGACCAACAGGGGAGTTAGTGAGCGGGTTAGAAGTGTTTGCCCAAGGTATAGACATGGCATATTTTGCAGAACCCACCTTGTCATCAGTGAGTTTTTCAGCGAACTGAATAATCAGTTGAGGTCGATTATTGCCGAGCTTGATTTCCCATTGCTCCGGTACTGAAGCTATAGCAGGTTTTTTCTTGATTTCTGGCTTCACATTGTTCCTTCTCAATTTCTGCCAGTCGCTCAAACTGTTGCTCGATTGTGTAGGCTTGGTTGCCGTTCTTGGTTGCTAGAGCCTGCACTACCTGATTGCTAATTGTCGCCTCATAAAGTCCACTATCGGCATTCAGAGAGCAAGTCACGGTCTTAACGGAGACATCGATCCAAAACACTTCTTCCTCCAACGTTTTTCTCATAGCAATCACAGGGGTCTTTCTGAGGAGGCGGAAAGTCCGGCACATTAGGAGGGACTCCGTCACCCGGAGGAACACCACCACTTCCACTAGGGGGAACACCGCCGCCACCACCGCCACCACCGCCACCGCCACCACCACCACCTGAACTGATGCTGGAACCGGAACCTTCACCAGGGCCACTACCAGTTTCCGTTCCCGGCATTCCGCCAGGGCGATCGCCCGGTGAGCTACTCGTGGATGTTTGGTCTTGTGGTAAACCCCCCGGAAAGTCACCCGGAAACATACCGGGGCCAGTGCCCGGTTGACCACCGGGGCCAGGGTCGCCCACCGGAAAGTCACCCGGAAATGTGCCGGGGTCACCTGTTGGAACTGGGTCACCACCGGGCATCGTCCCAGGGAACTGTTCAGGCAGTGGATCTACAAACGGGTCATATTCAGGCGGCGGGTCAAGAAATGGAAACGGGTCAAACTCTGGCAACGGGTCAAACAACGGCCATGGGTCAAACTCCGGCCACGGGTCAAGCAACGGGTCGGGAGGATTGGGGTCTGGCAACGGCGGCGGCAGCCTGACCGGGGGCGGGTCGAAGTCGGGGTCTAGCTCCGGTTGGTCGGGCGCATTGGGTTGAGGGCCAGGGTCAGGAGGCGGCGGCGGATCGTCGTCTGGCGGTGGGTCTGGTGGTGGGTCAGGGTCTGGAGGCGGTGGTAACGGCGGCGGTAACGGGGGGTCTTCCTCTGGTGGAGGGTCGGGATAGATGGGGTCTGGCAGTCCGGGGTAAAGGTCTGGCAAATTGCCAGGGATTACATCCGGGATGGTTGCCGGGGGTGCAAAGCCAACATAGCCGCCAACATTCGCACCTGGTAGGCTACTTCCCTGTGGTTTAACGTCTGTTGGTTCCAGTGAGATCGGTTCCCCGGTAACTCGCCTGAGATTCCATTCATAGGAAATCACATAGCCACCCAACCCCGCGCCGTAGTACCCAGCTATGCCAATCAGAGCATCTGCCAAACCAGAATCAGCGGGGAATTTAACGCGCAGGTTTACGGTATTTGGCCCCGGAAAGGGGAATCCTCCCTCCTCCTCAACAGTGATGGAGGAAAAGGGGCCATTAAACGAATTAACAGCTTCCCAAGGTCTGACACCATAACGGTCTGGGTAGAAGAAATTGTTGTAGTCATTCGTTGACCAGACATAAAAGGTAATTCCCAGCGAACTACCCGGTGGGAGCTGCTGAGGGGGTTGGTCAACGCAACTACCTAAACCCAATTGACAGGCGAGGTCAGGGTCAAGAAATGACGCGGTTGTTCCAGGGATGCCAGGGACTTTTTTACCAGGTAGCCGCCCAGGGGGTTCTGGTGGTGGCACGGGCAACGGTCGCTTAAACGGGACAATGCGATTTACCCCCTGACCCGGAAGACCAGGGGGCAGACGAACTGGGGGAGGAGCTGGCAGCGCCATTAGCTCTTATATTCGGTGGGAATTGAGGCAGAACCGATATCTTGGGCAAATGTCCAAATCTTGGCGTTACCTCTACGCCAGGGGTCATTAAGGGGGATTGAGATTCGTGCAATATGCCGCCATTGTTGCGGGTCTACGGCGGTGATTAGGAAGGGGCCAGCTTCCGCAACCCGTGCAGCTTGACCACTAGCCTCAATCGCAGTAGTGCCGGGGTACAGCTCGTTCAAAATCGTCGTAGTCCAAACTGCAAGTTTTTCTAGGCTGTTAATTGAGGAGGGAATATCAGATGTGGAAAAGGCTGTCATGGTGGTTTCTTGAATAAGAACAAGCCCACTTTATGCAGCGATTATTATTAGTTCAATGTCACAGTTCTCAGTAAAACTGTGACCTATGCAAAAAGCCCTTAACCAAATTAGGCTAAGGGCTACAGCAAAGTTAAACTGTTAGAAAATAATTCTGCTTCCCAATTATTGTACACAGACAAACAAAAGAGGGAAGAATGAAAAATAATCGGTCGGGTCAGGCAGAACCGCTCACCAAAGAGGAATTCTGGCAGGTGTATGAGGCGTTGCAGTCGCACCATCATCGGCTGATTTTCGCCCTCTGCTGGTTCACGACGGAGCGCCCAGGGGCTATCCTGAAACTGACGGTGGCGGCGGTTTATGAGCAACCCAGAAAGCCCAGGGGAACGATTGTGATTCCTGCCTGGTCACGCAAAGACCGTCAAACCAGGGAAGTCCCGGTGAGTCGGAAGCTGAAGGGTATCCTATCGCAGTACATCCACCCGCCCACTGGCTGGTTGTTTCCATCGCCGTTAGACGAGGAACAATGCCTGTCATTTTCGGCCTATCAAAAAGCTTTGACCAGAGCATTCAGAATTTTAGGTTTTTCTGGCTATTCTACCTATTCAACCCGTCGCGGTTCAATCACCCACCTCAGCCGCCAGGGATTATCGATCAAGAATATTCAGGCGATTTCGGGTCACAAGAGTTTGACCTGCCTGCAACGCTACATTGAGGTTTCTCCAGCGGAGCGGGAAGCCGCGATCGCACTCTTGTGAAGCTCTTTACCGATATACCGAGATTTGACCTTCGCGCCGTCACGCCAGTAGGCATACCAGTACGGACCATGGGGACAGGTGCCGCATGTGGGTTTCCCGCAGCGTCGGTACTGTTGCTGGTAGCTGATGTCTTGTGTAACAGGCTCTTCTTTATCTGTTACACAAGACAGACTTGGAGCAGTAAATTCCACCGTCGCCGGCGGGACATCTGACTCGGCCATTGTCCCCCGGTGGGTGTATTCAATGCGAACCAGGCCCGCTCTCTCCCCCACGGCGATCGCCTCAACGACCAGATCCGAAAAAGGTGAATGATACGAGCATTTCCGGGGTACCGGGTAGGGCTTAAAACCCCGGCCAGTATCGTGTCCAGGAGCAGCATCGATGCTGCCCGCTGCTGTGTCATCGCCGGGGACAAATGCACCAGCTGCAGCTGCCACCTGTATGTCATTTTTGGCGGCCTGATGACGTACATCACTGGGCAACCACTCACCATCTACCAGGGTGTGGTCTAGGCCAGGGATTAACCCTAGCTGGATGCGTTGGGAGGGGCTTTTATCTACCTGGTAAGGTGTGTTCATAGATTTCAGGTGGTCTGTATGATCGACTGTTTGTTTTGGATAGTCGTTGCCCTGATGGTCATTGCCACGGCTGTAATACTTGGCCTTCTCTTTCAAGTGATATCGAAGCAGCGTAAGGGTAAGTTCCTGCCCCTTCGGTTAAAACGACTGTTAGCAACAAATGGCTATCGCCGTATTGTTGTTCCAGCGCTGATTGTCATCCCCATGCTCCTGAGCGCGATGCCAACCAGATTCCAATACCGCTCATCAGAAACCAGCGCTCAAAAGGCTTTTGAGTATGTCAACCAATTGAGGCAACGCTATGGACGTAGTGCGATCGCCTGGGATGAGCGGGTTTATGAGTTAGCAATGGCTAGGGCTAAAGACATGATGGCTCAAGGCTATTACGACCATACAAATCCATTCACGGGCGAATGTCCTGACAAAATGAGGCCACAATTTGGACTGTCTGCGAATGAATATGTTGCAGAAAATATTGATGGCTATGCTGAACAAGTACTTTTTAGTTGGGCAAAAATTAGGCCAGTTGAAGATGCCGTTAGAGATTGGATGACTAGTAGAGGTCATAGATATAACCTTCTTTATAAAGAACACACCGCAGGTGCCATAGCTTGCTATAAGGACAAGTGCGTATTCCTGGGCTTAAATCAAAATCAGTTTGGCAAGGGGTGTTACAAGATGGCTGACACTAAAAAAATCTGGAAGACTGCCCCACCAAAACCAGAGGAGGTAACTATTGATGAGCGTGACTTCAGGCGAACAGTCCCCACCCCCAGCATCAAATTGCACTAAAAACATCGCCATTGGAGAACCGATAGCCGCCATTACTCATGCCCTTGGATGGGTTGGGGGGCGAAGCTGTCGGGGATATCTTCAATTGGCTTTTTAACGAGTTTGCACAGGATTTTGATTTGAGGGATCGTCAACTGGGCAACCGTGCGGCCTTTTTCCCAGTTTCTGACTGTAGTATCACTGACTCCCAACGCTTCAGCCAGCTCACTTTGGGTTAAACCTGCCTGCATTCTCAACAGCATAAGTGGCGAGACCAATTTTTTAACCATTTTACCGTAATTTGATTGACGTATACCGTAATTTGAATTACGCTCAAGAAGACAAACAAAGAGACGGACGGGGTTGCCCCATCCGCCACTGAGTTTTAGTGCTTTTCATACCCTAGTTTCCCAGACTCATGAGCCTGTAAGTCGTCGCGTCCGCCTTGCCTGGTATCAGTGGATTTGAGGGTTCTTACGCAATTTTTCACATTTGTTCACATTCTCACCTGCGATCGCGGCTAATAACCGGGCGATCGCTAGCTCTGCTATGGCTATTTACAAAATTCCCAAGGGCACCATCCCCAGGGAATGCCGGGGTTGCAATGCCCTGATCTGGTGGGTCGAGACGAAACACAAACGCTGGATTCCTGTTGATATCTCAGGAGAAGCCCATTTTGTTAGCTGTCCCCAGGCTTCTCGTTTTCGCAGACCCCGCCGTCGTCCAGACAAGGGGGCATCATGACCACCAACACAATCAGGGGCACATACCGTAGGGACTGCATCGGCTGTAGTTCTCTGGTGGGGTGGTACCGGGATGTAGGCGGACGCTGGTTACCTGTCCACTACAAAACCAAATCCCACCGTTTGGGCTGTTTCAATGCTGTCCGTTTTCGCAAACATCACCGCCGTCAACACAGGGGGGCATCATGACCGAGACTCTGATCGAATTCATCACTAACCTCGACACGGCGGACTTAGAGCGACTAACCGCCGTCCTGGAAGCCTGGGATGGCAGCGGCGATGACCTGATCGATACCGCCCAACAATATGCAGCCCTGCTTCTGGCGGATAGAGCCGTGTCCGACTCAGGGAGGCCTTCGGCATGACCTTCTTCGTTAGGTTGCCTGAGAGCAGTCGGATCATCAACCTGGATGGAATCCGGGAAATCAAAATCATTGATGAACTGGATGGCCTTTGCCTCAAGTGGCATGAATATAGCCTCATGCTCAGTGGCGGCGATCGCTCGGCGGTTCTGAATGCGATCGCGCGAGCAGACCCGGCTCAATTCCCCGACTTCCCCTTTGACCAGGAGGTAGAACCCGACCATCCATTTTGAACAAACCGCCTGATGAGCCAGTGAAACTCTGGCGAAACATCCCTACCCTGGGATGTCGCGGTGCGGGGTCGCTCCCTGTCCGTAGGGTGCCTAGATGTCGAAGTGAGCTACGGCTCGTTGCTGTTCATAGGCTTATACCCTTTACAATCCCAATCGCTTTGAAAGTGAATGAGGCTGCGGCCTATGGGTGATTCATAAGCACCACCGGGATTGTTAATAGCGATTGCTCACCTACTCAGCTAAATCATGCTTAGAGTCCTCGGATTGGATGTGTCCAAGGACAACGTTACCTGTTGTCTTTTGACCACCAGGGTTGAACCTCGAAAATTATATCTAGACCATGAATTCCCCAGGTTCTATGCCAATACCATCGGCATTAAAGGGCTGCTGTCCCTGAAGCCGAATGTGGCAGTGCTGGAACCCACCGGCATGAACTACACCAAGATATGGGTCACCAAACTCATTGAAGCTGGGGTAGAGGTGGTGTTGGTGGGGCACAAGCAGCTCAAAAAGGGCGATCACGGCTAATAACCGGGAGATCGCCCTTTCTCATTACAGAAACCCACTAAAGTGAACAGCAGGTCTGGCAGATTGCCATGATTGAACAGGTTGTCACTCTGGCAGATAGTGGTAATGCAGAATGAATCGATGGCGATGAGGTAGAAGCTTGGCTGGATTCATAGGGAACAAGTAACGAGAAAACCGCTCCGATCAATCAATAACATGCGCCTCGTTTTTCTCATTACGGCTGTTGAAGACTTGAGAGTTATCCGCTCTTTTTTTGACCAGGACAACCCCGAAGCAGCTCAGAAGGTTGCCGCCCGTTTGAAAGAAATAATCAATGGGTTAAGAAACTTACCTAGTTTTGGTAAACCAGGACGGGTGTTCGGTACGCGGGAACTGGTAACACCTCCTATGGCAAAGAAAAGAACCACGTATGTATGACAAAGTGTCCATTTTGCCATACATACTTATTGATGACACACCCTAGGACTGCTATATAGCGTTTGGACATGGTAAGTTCTTGGGCAATGAAGTTGTAGTCAACTGATCACCTCTGCAACTTCTCCTAAACTCACAAAAATAAGATTGACTAACCACTAGGATTCAAACAGCACTCCGTGATATTGACAGAATGCTTACAAAAAAAGCTAACCACACCGACCCTACAACCAATCACCGCTGATGGGGGATTCTGGTTGCTTCTGAGTTTGAGCTTTCCTGTCATCTACGGCATTTTAGGGCTGCAACAGGCATTTGGGAGCCCGTATGTGATCAATGATGATGCGCGGCAGCATCTGGTGTGGATGCAGCGGTTCCTGGATCCGGGACTCTTCCCCCAGGATTGGATTGCGGATTACTACCAGTCGATTCAGCCGCCGGGATTTCTCGCCTTTTATCAAGGGATGGCTCACCTAGGGTGCAATCCCCTCTGGGTGGCGAAGATCTTGCCCCCGATTTTGGCGCTGGTGACCACGGTCTACTGTTATGGGGTGACGGTGCAGATTTTGCCCGTTCCCGTGGCCGGATTCATCGCCTCCCTCCTGCTGAATCAGCGCCTGTTCATGACGGATGATTTATTTTCAGCCACGTCGCGGGCGTTTTTATATCCGCTGTTTTTGGCCTGTCTCTACTATTTATTGCGGCGATCGCTCGGGCCAATGCTAGTGGCCCTTGCCCTGCTGACCCTGATCTAACCCCCCCCTGTCCTTAGTAGCTCTAGGTGTGCTGATCCTCCACGGGTTAGAGTGGCAGCGGGGATGCCCCCGATTGTCCTGCCAGCCCGTGATGCGCTGGCTTTGTGGCGCTGGGATCGGGGTGATTTGTCTGCTGCTGCTGCCCCAGGTGCTGGCAACGAATCCCTTTGGTCCCCTGGTAACTGTTGCTGAGGCGAAGCAGATGCCAGAGTTTTTGCCCGGTGGCCGCACCGTCTTATTTATTCCCGATACTTGGCGGTTCTGGATGGCCGGGAATCGGACGGGGTTGCGGTTAGCCTTGACTCCCCCGCTGTTGGGAGCTGGACTGTTGCTGCCCCTACTGATCTGGCGGCGATCGCCGGAGGGTCACTCCAGCACCGGGCATCGGTTCCCCTTAGTGGCGGCGATCACCGATGCAGTCAACATTCTCTGGCAGTTGTGCTTGTCTTCCGTTGGGTTATTTTTGCTCGCCCACGCCTTGTTATTTAAGTTGTATTTGCCCAGTCGCTATACGGTTCACAGTCTGCGGATGATTTTAGCGATCGCAGCTGGGGTGGTTTTAACCCTCTTTTTAGATGCCGTTTGGGGTTGGGCCGCAACGCGATCGGGAGCCGGAACTCTGACCCCTAGGCGGCAAATTTTGGCACTGGGTCTCGCCACTGTCCTGGGGATGCTGCTGGTGTTGTTTCCACTGGTGTGGGGCCGGGGCTTCCCCAACGTCGGATATGTGACGGGGACAGCCCCGGAGGTCTATGAGTTCTTTGCCCAACAACCTCGGGATACTTTAGTCGCCTCGATTTCATCAGAAGCGAATAATCTGCCAGGGTTTACCCAACGCTCGACTCTGGTGGGTCAGGAATATGCCATTCCCTATCACCTTGGCTACTATCACCCCCTGCGGCAGCGGATCCTCGACACGATTCGCGCCCAATACAGTCCCAGTCTATCGGTGCTCCAAGGGTTCATTCACCAGTACGGCGTAGATTGGTGGCTCCTTGACAAAGCGGCGTTTCAAGTACCGTATTTTGCCCAAGAACCTTGGTTGCAACAGTTTCAACCCTTCACCCAGGATGCCAAAACTCTGTTAGAGCAGGGAAAAGTCCCAGCACTGGCCGAGGCAATGGAGCGCTGTACAGTGTTGGACTCAGAGCAGTTCACGGTTGTCAGGGCGGACTGCCTCAGCCGCCTTGGTTCCGAGTCGTCTTTTTGAGCGAAAGAAAAAGCGATCGCCTCAATAGCAGAGGGCGATCGCTTTTAGGTGTTTGAAGATGAATTCAGGAGGAGATGTCAGCGATGAAATTCTGACATCTCACGCCTGCGTTGATTAGTAGTCGAAGTCACCACCCATGCCAGCGCCAGCGCCAGCAGGAGCATTATCCTTGGGTTCCGGCTTATCCACCACGATGCACTCTGTGGTCAGTACCATGCCAGCAATGGAAGCCGCATTTTGGAGTGCTGAACGGGTCACCTTGGCCGGGTCAACAATCCCAGCGTCGAACATGTCAACGAATTCATTGGTGGCGGCGTTATAGCCCACATTGAATTCCTTTTCTTTCACACGCTCGGCAATCACAGCACCGTTCTGACCCGCATTTTCAGCGATGCGCTTCAGGGGAGCCGCGAGCGCGCGGGCAACAATGGTAGCGCCAATCAGCTCTTCATTCTTGAGGCTGCTGTTCGCCCAAGCTTCCAGTTGGGGAGACAGGTGAGCCAGGGTTGTTCCACCACCGGGCACAATCCCTTCTTCCACCGCAGCTTTGGTGGCGTTAATGGCATCTTCCAGGCGGAGTTTGCGATCCTTCATTTCAGTCTCGGTGGCGGCACCGACCTTGATTACAGCCACCCCACCAGCCAGTTTTGCCAGACGCTCTTGGAGCTTTTCCTTGTCATAGGAAGAATCGGTTTCGTCCATCTGACGACGGATTTGCTCGCAACGAGCCTTAACAGCCTTCTCATTGCCTTCGGCAACAATCGTGGTGTTGTCCTTGGTGATCGTGATCCGGCGAGCTTTACCCAGCATTTCCAGCTTGGTATTGTCTAGCTTCAACCCAGCATCTTCAGTGATCAACTGACCACCCGTGAGCACGGCGATGTCTTCCAGCATGGCCTTACGGCGATCGCCGAAACCAGGAGCCTTGACAGCAGCCACATTGAGTACCCCACGCAGGCGGTTCACCACCAGGGTTGCCAGGGCTTCTTTCTCAATATCTTCAGCAATGATTACCAAGGGACGACCGGCACGCGCAACTTGCTCGAGCACGGGCACTAGGTCTTGCACAAGGGCAATTTTCTTATCCGTTAACAGGATAAAGGGTTCATCCAGAACCGCCTCCATGCGCTCGGTATCGGTGGCGAAGTAGGGAGAGATATAGCCCTTGTCAAAGCGCATCCCTTCGGTAACTTCCAGTTCCGTAGTCATAGACTTGCCTTCTTCCAGGGAAATCACCCCTTCCTTGCCCACCTTGTCCATGGCGCTGGCAATCATTTGGCCGACTTCATCGTCGTTACCCGCAGAAATGGAGGCGACTTGGGCGATCGCCTTAGAATCTTCCACCTGACGAGCATGGGCAGCAATCTGTTCGACGAGGAACCCCGTTGCCTTATCAATCCCACGCTTCAGGGAAATGGCATTAGCTCCCGCTGCCACATTCCGCAGACCTTCTTTGACCATGGCATGGGCCAACACCGTAGCAGTGGTAGTACCATCTCCAGCGGCATCGTTGGTCTTGGAAGCTGCCTGACGAATCAGCGCCACCCCGGTGTTCTCAACGTGATCTTCCAGTTCAATTTCCTTAGCGATGGTGACACCATCGTTGATAATCTGGGGAGCGCCGAACTTCTTCTCCAGAACCACATTCCGACCCTTGGGACCGAGGGTGACCGCCACGGCTTCTGCCAGGATGTCCATGCCTCGTTCCAGGGCGCGACGAGCGTTTTCGTTGTAAATAATCCGCTTAGCCATAGGTGTATCCGTGATGTTGATGATTGACTTCAAAAGAACGTAGTGCTAGCCATCTGCCATCAGCTAGAGATCAGCTGGCTGGAAAGTTTCGACCCTGCCAGCAGCCAGCAGCTGAAAAATCAGGTGGATAGCCTATCCAACGACTGCCAGAATATCTTTCTCAGACAATAGAACATACTCTTCTGTCCCGAGTTTGATGTCCGTGCCTGCATACTTGGAGTAGAGAACTTTGTCTCCCACCTTGACTTCCAATTCCTGACGGGTGCCATCGTCATTACGCTTGCCAGGGCCGACTGCTGCAATTTCCCCAACCTGGGGCTTTTCCTTCGCGGTATCAGGAAGAAGAATTCCACCCGCGGTCTTCTCTTCGGAGGCGCTCACTTTCACAAAAACGCGATCGCCCAGAGGTTTGACAGTAGAAACGCTCAGAGACACTGCTGCCATATAAGATGCTCCAGACTAATTCTCTAAATTTCTTTCAGACGGTGTTGCCGAGACTGATTTAGCACTCTCAGCTCCTGAGTGCTAATTTAGTGGAGGTGGAGGGCAGACGCAACTTAGTAGGTTGTACGGGTTCCCGAACTTAGGAATGTGTAGTGGCGGGGCAACTGATCGCTGCGAATCCATGGAAACCCATCCCCTTATTACTGTTCAGCCTCCTGCCAATGTGCGGCTAAATCCTCTAATATCCATGAATTCTTCAGCAACCAACTTTCCCGAGAGCCAGGGGGCAACGGTGTTAACAGCCTGCGTCCAATCTCTAGGATTGCCCCAGATCCAGCGTCATTTGTTTCTCTGTGCAGACCAGTCGGTGCCCAAGTGTTGCCCCAAAGCTGAGGGACTTGCAGCCTGGGAGTACTTGAAGCAGCGACTGAAAGCCTTGGGCATGGATCGACCAACGGAGCATCAAGCTGGGTGTATTTTTCGGACGAAGGCTAACTGTCTGCGAGTTTGTCAGCAAGGACCGATCTTGGTGGTTTATCCCGATGGGATTTGGTATCATTCTGCAACCATTCCGGTGATTGAACGGATTATTCAAGAACATCTGCTGGGGAATCAAGTGGTGCCAGAGTATGCGTTTCTGATCCACCCCCTGCCTGATCACCCCCAAAGATTGCCCTAGAGTTTTTTACCCCTAGGAATCCCTCCGAATCCCTGAAAATTCTCCCCATACCTGTAGTGAATTGCCCAGAGCTTGAATATAATGAACGGCAGGTGATAGGGTATGTATCCGCATCTCCACGGGTTTTTAATCCTGATTGCTTCAGTTTTTCTGAACATGCAGTAGCTCAGGTTAAAAAGTTCAGATTGTAACCACATCGCCACAGCTGTCAGGGCAATACTCGTTTCAGAGAAGATGGGATGCAATCAAGGGATGCGGCATTGACCGAAGACACCTGTTGAAACGTTTTATTGATCTAGCATGGCGAGTAGAGCATCATGAAGGAATCCAGTGTCGGAGAGCACAAGCGGCTATTACTGATTGATGATGACCCTAACCTAATCTTGCTAGTTAAAGACTATCTAGAGTTTCGGGGCTATGAAGTGATCACCGCCGAGAATGGTCGTGAAGCCCTGGATGTACTTGATCAGACCATGCCGGATATGATCATCTGTGATGTGATGATGCCAGAAATGGATGGGTATTCCCTGGTCAAGCATGTCCGAGAAGATGCTCGTACCAGTTGGATTCCGGTATTGTTTTTGTCAGCCAAAGGGCAAAGTCAAGACCGGGTGAAGGGGCTGAACACCGGGGCGGATGTTTACATGGTCAAGCCCTTTGAGCCAGAAGAACTCGTGGCTCAGGTCGAGTCTTCCTTGAAGCAAGCCAACCGCCTGATCCATCAGAATCGGGGATCGGAGGCTGGTTCGAAAATTCAAGTACCCTTTGATGTAGAGTTAACCCCAACGGAGTTACGGGTGGTGCAGTTTGTAGCTCGAGGGATGGCAAATCGGGAAATTGCGGAAGAACTGAATGTCAGCCAACGTACCATTGAAAGCCATGTCAGTAATATGCTGGGCAAAACAGGCTTACATAATCGCACGGAGTTGGCACGCTGGGCCATTGAGAACAACATGGCTTAGGCTACGGCCAATGACGGCTATGCCTCTGATTGGATGCGGGTTCGACGCTCTAGGAGTTCCTTGATGGCCAGGGTTACCAGTGCTAAGAGCGCCAACAGCACCGCCGCCGCATAGGCGGATTGGGTTTCGTACTGCTTGTAGGCTTCTTCAATAAAAACGGGCAGGGTCTGGGTCTTGCCCAAAATGTTGCCCGACACCACCAGTACGGCACCAATCTCTCCCATAGCACGGGCATTGGTGAGAATCACACCGTAGATTAACCCCCAGCGAATATTGGGCAGGGTCACTCGCCAAAAGGTTTGCCAATCGCTGGCTCCCAAGATTCTGGCCGCTTCTTCTTGATCGGACCCTACTTCTTCCAAGACTGGAATCACCTCTCGAGCAACAAAGGGTAAGGTGACAAAGGCCGTGGCAATCACCATCCCTGGAAAGGCAAAGGTGACTTTGAGATTGATTGCCTCTAGCCAAGGGCCAAACCAACCATTCCGACCATAGAGCAGCACAATCATCAACCCCGCCACCACTGGCGACACCGAAAAGGGCAGGTCAATGATGCTGAGTAACAAGACTCGACCGGGAAACTGATGGCGGGCGATCGCCCAGGCCGCACACAGACCAAAGACCGTGTTCAGGGGCACCACCACCAGCGCCAACAGCAGCGTCAGCCAGATGGCATGGAGAGAATCGGACTCAGTCAGGTTTGCCCAGAAGGGGCCGAACCCGTGATTAAACGCCTGGATAAAGACATTTAAGATCGGAAGAAACAGTACCAAGCTGAGATAGGTAAGGGCGATCGCCGTCAGTACAGTGGGAACCCAACGCTGGGGTTGAGTCCCCGCGCCGGTAACAGCTGGCAAAGGATTGGTGTCTAAACTATGCATAGCGTCGCCCCCAAGCTTGTAACCAATTAATGACCAACAGCATCAGTAGTGAAATTCCTAGCAAAACCGTACCAATGACCGTCGCTCCTGCATAGTCATATTGCTCTAGACGCTGAAAAATTAACACCGGAGCAATTAAATCTTTAAAGGGAATATTAGAGGCAATAATTACCGTTGAGCCATATTCTCCCACCGCCCGGGAGAAGCCCTGGGCTACTCCCGTTAAGATTGCGGGAATCAGGGGGGGCAACAGCACCCGCCAGAAGGTTTGCCAGTGGGAGGCTCCCATACACCAGGCTGCTTCTTCCAGTTCGCGTTCCATTTCCGACAGCACGGGCTGCACGGTTCGGACAACAAAGGGCAGGGAAATGAAGATCATCGCCACCCCAACCCCCAAACGGGTAAAGGACACTTCCACCCCGAAGGGGGCCAGCAGGGAACCAATCCAGCCATGCTGGCCGTAGACAGTGGCCAGGGTCAAACCCGCAACGGAGGTCGGCAGCGCAAAGGGAAGATCAATGGTGGCATCAACCAAGCGCTTCAGGGGAAATTGATACCGCACCAACACCCAGGCCACCAGGGTGCCAAAGATGCCATTGATCAGGGCGGCAATGAGCGCCGTCCCAAAGGTGACGTTGTAGGCAGAGAGGGCCACGGGACTGGTGGCGATCGCCCAAAATTGAGCCGGACTCTCGGTACTGGCTTTCACCAACACGGCGGCGATGGGCAGCAGCAAAATCAGGCTGAGATAGCCCAGGGTAATGCGCCAAGGCCAGGAAACATACACCAACCAACGCCGAGGTGCTGGTTGGGTTGGTGGCAGGGGAGGAGAGACAGTCATAGGCTGGGAAACGGTTTACTTACCAATCTGGGTTCGAATTTGGTCGAAAATAGCACCATCTGCGAAGAAGCGTTTCTGAATTTTCTGCCAGCCCCCATAGGTCTGAGCGGTTGCCAGCTTCTCCACATGGGGGAACTGACTGGCAAATTGCTGGGCTACCTGGGCATCCACGGGACGGAACCCTAACTGGGCAAACACAGTTTGAGCTTCTGGTGTATAGAGATAGCGGACATAAGCTTCTGCCACTTCCCGATTCCCATGCTTTTGGACATTCCGATCCACGATCGCGATGGGATTATCAATGGAAATATTGACGCGGGGAATGGTGTAGTTCAGAGGCATGCCCTTTTGAGCGGATAAAATCACTTCATTTTCATAGTTGATCAGGGCATCAATCCGTTCCTGCTTGGAAAACACATCCGTTGCTTCCCGAGCATCGCGGGTTAAGGCTGGGACATTGTTGTAGACATTGCGCATAAATTCAGTCGCCTGAGCGGTATCCGCTCCCGCCTGAATGGCGCCATTCCACAGCGCTAGAAAATTCCAGCGGGCAACCCCAGAGGTTTTGGGATCCGCCGTCACTAAGGTGATGCCCGGTTTGGCAAGGTCTGACCAATCCCGAATCTGCTTGGGATTGCCAGGTCGAGTCACCAAAGCCACTACAGACTTCGAGACAATACTCTGGTCAGGAAACTCCCGTTCCCAGCCTGGTTGAATCAGGCCTGCTTTTTGCAGTCGCTCCGTATCCAGAGCGAGGGCTAAATGCACCACATCGGCATCTAAGCCATCCACCACTGCCCGGGTTTGAGAGCCAGATCCCCCGTAACTGCGGCTAAACGTTACCTGCTGCTGATGTTCCCGTTGCCATTGGGCGACAAACTTTGGAATCAATTGTTCGTGGACGGTGCGGGTGACCACAAAGGCCGCCAGGGTGACTTCCACGGGGGGCTTGCCAGTTGAATTACCGAGGGAGGTGCAGGCTAGGAGTTTCAGACAGAGGAGGGCGATCACCGCGATCGCACCCACCCTTCCCCATCGCCGGGATACCTGTTTCCATAAGCCCATTAAATGTATTCCTCGCAGTTTCTACATCAACACGATCGGAGGAGCCACTGATTCCCGAGGGGAGATCGGGTCTGTTGCGGAGATCTGCTTATCTCAGAAATTTCGCTTTAGATGGGCAGGCGATTGATGCATTGGTTAGCGCCAATCACGACCATGACGGAACCCTTCCTTAAGCGGTGATTGGGTTCGGGATTGATCGCAAACCGCCCCTCTTGACTGACTGCCAGGACGTTGAGACCATAGCGACTCCGCAGCTTCAGTTCCGCAATTTCCTTGCCATCAAATTCTTCGGGAACCATGATTTCCACAATGCTATGGTCTGGGTCGAGTTCGAACCGCTCTAGGATCGAAGGCTTGGTCAGCGATCGCGCCAAGACGCATCCCATTTCGTGTTCGGGGAAGACAACATGGTCAGCCCCGACTTTTTTGAGCAGCTTGCCATGGATCTCAGAGGAAGCCTTGGCCACCACATGGGGGACTCCCCCCTCCTTGACATTCAAGGTGGTGACAATACTTTCCTGAACGTAGTTGCCAATGGCCACAATCACCGTATCAAATTCAAAAACCCCGGCCTCCTTGAGTGCTAGGGGTTCTGTCGAGTCCAACTGGAGGGCGTGGGCTGCCGTATGTTCGGCTAGGACATGAGCCACGCGCATTTCATTACTATCGATAGCGAGAACCTCGTAGCCCAGGTTATGAAGACTGGTACAAACGGCTCGACCAAAGCGCCCCAAACCAATGACTGCAAATTGTTTGTTGTCTTTGCGAAGACTCCGGAAGAAGCTCAAAGAAGATAAATTCACAGGGTAATGCTCAGCTGACAAGCTGGTGTTGAAGGATGACCGACGGAGAGGTCGCTAACCCTTTATTTTATTCGATGGGGGGCATCCTTGGTGTTAGGTCAAGCATTTGCCCCACCATAGGCTGAGATGCTCAGTCAAGAGTTTTTTCAAGATTGAGCCTGTTCAAAAGTAACCCCGTTAAAACGCTGGAGCCATTTGCTAAAAGTTGGCAGACTCCTAGACGGGTACCCAGGAACGGCTGACGGTTGTCAGGGATTCCATCAAACTGCGGACAATTGCCACCATGGCGACGTGATCATTGAGTTGATTCACCGCTGACCCTACCCCAATCCCCGCAGCCCCTGCGGCGATCGCCAAGGGAGCCGTGACACTCGAAAGCCCAGAAGCACAGAGCACAGGCACCTGGACTGATCGGGAAATTTCGTAGGCTGCGGCTAGGGTGGGAGCGGCCTTTTCCATCAGCCCTAAGGTTCCCGCGTGGGTCGGCTGACTGCTGGTACCACCCTCGGTTTGGATGATATCCGCTCCGGCTCTGACCAAGGCTTCTGCCAGATAAGCTTGTTGATCCAGGGGCAGGGTATGGGGAACCGTGACCGATAGGGTAACCTGGGGCAACAGGGATCGGGTGCGGTGGGTTAAGTCTAATACTTCTGCCCCACTAAACTGCCGCCCTTGGGCATAGAAGCTATCAAAATTGCCAATTTCAATCAAGTCAGCTCCAGCAGCAACCGCCGCCACAAACAGTTCGGGTTCCACCGCCGAGACACAAATCGGTAAGCTGACGAGGGATCGCATCTGTGCCACTAACGCTGGATCGGCGGCAATATCCACGAAGGTAGCACCACCCAGCTCCGCTGCCTTCACGACCGCTGCAACGCGATCGCGATCAAAATTATTCAACCCACTAATAATCTTGAGGGCACGGCCTTGCTCAAACGCGCTTTGTAATCTGGAAGGGATGGTCATGATGCATCTCAACTGCTAACAATCGTATGGATTATTGTGGCACCCTGGGGAGTTAGAATCCAGCCTTTGGGCGATCGCTCGGGGAACGCTTCCGAGGCTCCTGGCAGTAATCGGTTCGAACATCAGTGCTCCAATCAGCTCTTGCTATTAATAGTGAATTGCCCCCACAGCCCATCGCTGACCAATTCTGCGGCAGAGTTTAGGTTGCCAAGGACAAGCGTTTGTGTAACGTTTCCTGGGAATTCTCAATAATCTTCGACACAATTCTAAGAAATGTTTCAGAATCTCTAGGGATTCCTGTCAAAGGCTAAAAAAAACTGGAAGGGAATGCCTCAATTTTGTACCAACTGAAGGGATGCAGATTAAGGTTTTCAGCCAGTTATTGGGGGCAGCGATGGGAATGGGTCGATCCGATATAGTGGCGGTTAATATGACATCTGGGCCATGCAATCAATACAGAGCTATATTTTGGTCGTCGATCAGGAATCAGAGGATCTACACATTCTTGAATCGCTCTTGGGGCGATTAAGGTGTGCTGTTGTGATTGCCCACTCCACTGCTCAGGCATTGGCACGTGCAAGTCAGGCTCCGCCTTACCTAGTAATTTTGACAGGCAATCATCCCGGTGGATCGGAAAGTCTTGTGAGTGTGCTGCGGAGCATGGATCGGCAAAACAACATCATGATTGTGGCACTTACTGATGTTCACGCTCCTAGTTGGCTGTACCAAGAAGAGAATCCAGGATTTGATGGTTTTTTAGTCAAGCCCATTAGCGGTGATGTGCTCACCTCCTTAGTGCAGTCAGCCTGGGTGCGTCAAGCCTGTTGTTCTGAGACCTAGCCGCTATCCTCCCCCAAAAGCATTGCCCCAATCCAAAAAACTCGGTATGCTTATGGTGGATTTACTTTGCAGGATGGTTTCTGCAACACTCCCGTATAGCAGGTATCAACCGTGTCCCAGATGTCGTCTCGGTGGCAACATCAAATCCTTGATTTCATCCAAAGTGCATTGCTGTCTGTGAGGGCTGCGGCTCAGTCCGCTGCGGGAGTATCAGCGGCAGTCCTACAGCAATGGGGTTCTCGGCAACCAAAGTCCCATCAGATAAATTCCCTGTCTGCCCTTGGTGGCCTAAGGGAGGGGGTTCTGATTCTGGCGATCGCCGTGGCAATGTTGTTCTGGAACTGGAAGCTGATGATCGCGACGAGCATTGGCATGGGGATGATGCTGTGGGTGCCCCGACTGCAATCCTGGGATTGGCAAACCCCACTCCTCAGAGTACGGCGATGGTTCGGGGGTCTGCATCGTTCCCTGATTCTGGCCGTCGGTAGTGGCGCGATCGCCATGCTCAGTAGCTACCTGGCCGTTTCAGTTTGGGTGGATTCAGACAGCCCGTGGATTGCTGCCAGTGCTATCCTTCAAGGTTTTGGCACCCTCACTGTACTGATACTGTTAGTCTGGCAACTGCTGCATCGTCAGACCCGCCATGAGGCAGATCGCTTGCAACAGTGGCTCTCCGACCTCACCGAAGTTGAACCCCTGAAGCGATTGCTCGCCATCCGGCAGTTAACCCACCTGATCTCAGCAACCCATCTGGATAAACTCCATACTCAGACGGTGGCTTCAGCTTTACGATTACTGCTGAGTCAGGAGTCCGATCCGATTGTGCGCGAGGCGGTGTTGGATGGCCTGCAAACCTTAGAAGTCAATCCTCCTTCCCAGCGCGTTGTTGCCCCTGASGGGGGTGAGTACGTCTCCCCTACTGCCCAGGGCAACGCGGCAGCGCCGCCGCTCTAAAATGTCCCCGTACCGCCCCCCCCTCTAAGCGGTTGCTTCTTTGCCCATGTCGATCAAACGTCGCCAGCTCATGCAGTATGGGGCTATTTCCCTTGGAAGTGGCCTTATCACCGCCTGTGGATCACCTCCCCAACCGCCTGCATTGACCCGAGAATTGACCAAGGTCACCTTCGGCACCAACTGGTTTGCCCAAGCCGAGCATGGTGGGTTTTACCAAGCGGTTGCTACGGGGATCTATCGCGATCATGGTCTGGATGTCAAGATTCAGATGGGGGGCCCTCAGGTGAACGGTACCCAGTTGCTCCTGGGGGGCGTAGTGGATTTCTACATGGGATTTTCTGCGGATGCCCTTCAAGCGGTAGAAGCGGGAATTCCCAAGGTTACCGTCGCAGCAATTTTCCAGAAAGATCCCCAGGTTCTGATGGCCCATCCCAATACGGGGGCAACGTCCCTAGCTGCACTGAAAGGACGGCCAATCTTTGTTTCCGCCATTGCCAATGTTACATATTGGCCGTTTTTGGTGGCCAAATACGGATTCACCGAAACCATGAAACGTCCCTACAACTTTAATCTCAGCGCCTTCTTAGCGGATAAAAACTCGGTGCAGCAGGGCTACCTGACCTCAGAACCCCTGGCAATTGAACAACAAGGGGGCTTCAAGCCCGTGATTTTTCTCCTGGCTGATCAGGGTTACAATCCCTACGCCACCACCATTGAAACCAAGCAAGCGTTGGTAGAAACTAATCCAGACCTGGTACAACGGTTTGTTGATGCTTCCATCAAAGGCTGGTATAGCTACCTGGAGGGGGATCCTGCCCCTGGGAATGCGTTGATCAAGCAAGCGAACCCCCAGATGCAGGATGCACAAATTGCCTATGGCCTTGCCCAGTCGAAGGCCAATGGCATCGTGATTTCAGGGGATGCAATCCCCCTCGGCATTGGGGCGATGACTGATTCCCACTGGCAATCCTTCTTCCAGTTAATCGCTGACCAGGGAATTGTCAAACCCAACACCGACTACCACCGCGCCTACACGCTGCAATTTGTCAATAAGGGCAGGTTACAACCTCGCTAAGATAAAACCCTCCCCTGCTATGAATTCTCACCCTGCCATTATTCTCAGTCATGTTTGCAAAGACTATGCCAACGGTCTCAGGGTTTTGGAAGATATCAACTTAAGCATCCAGGATGCCCAGTTTGTGAGTCTGGTGGGGCCGTCTGGTTGTGGTAAAAGTACCTTACTACGAATCATCGCTGGCCTAGGCCGGCTAACCACAGGGCAGTTGTGCTGGGGCACCCAAACTGCACCCCGAAAGCTGGCCTTTGTCTTTCAAGATGCCGCCTTAATGCCATGGGCCACGGTACAGGACAATGTAGGCTTGCCGTTGAAATTAGCCAGAACCTCCAAGTCAGTCGCGACAGCAGCAGTGGCAGAAGCCCTGGCAATGGTTGACCTCCAGGGTTTTGAGCAGTGCTACCCCCAACAATTATCCGGTGGGATGAAAATGCGGGTGTCAATTGCTCGGGCTATGGTCACCAAACCGGAGATCCTGCTGATGGATGAACCCTTTGGGGCCTTAGATGAAATCACCCGCAGCAAGCTCAATACCGAGTTACTGGGGTTGTGGACCCAGAAGCAGTGGACGGTTGTCTTTGTCACCCACAATCTCTATGAGGCAATTTATCTGTCCAACCGCGTCGTGGTTATGGCGGCTCACCCCGGCCGCATCGTCGCCGATGTCGCCATTGAGGTTCCCTATCCTCGCCCCCCGGAGTTTCGGGCATCGACAGTCTACAGTGCGTATTGCCGCACCATTGCCCAATATCTGGCAGCGGGGACTGCTCAGCCATAGATTCTGACATTACTAGGGCTGGGGGAGTCAGGTAATGAGTAACGAATTACAAAAATACTTGTCGAATTAATCCTGTTTTTTGTTACAATTACTTAACACAAATAAAAAGTTAGGATTTAATTCATGCGCTATACGACAGAACCCGGTGGTCGCCTCAATAACTTTGCAGTTGAGCCGAAGATGTACGAAGCGACCCCACCCACCCATACTGAGAAACGCAATTACCTGGTGTTGGGTATCGGTGCAGCAGCCTTGGTGGCAGGGTTGGTGTTTGTCGCGATCGCAGTTTCCAGCGTCGGTTAACGCCCCCCCCGACCCAGGGATTGCCCAGACACTTCGTGATCGAGTCTGAGATCCTAAGGGGAAATCCCTTCCCTCATTGATTCAGCATTCTAGAAGTCGCAGTTTAGAATGATGGGGAAACGGTGCAGAGCTATCTATGAGGATAACTGCCCCTAACCTGTCCTCCTGTTGGAATTCCTGGGTGTGAATGTTTCCCTAACAACGCCAGTTCTGGATCTGAAGACCCTTTTCCCCTTTGAACTGGATAATTTTCAGCATCAAGCGATCGCAGCCTTAGAGGCTAATCGCTCTGTTGTCGTTTGCGCCCCCACAGGTTCCGGGAAAACACTGATTGGGGAATATGCTATCTATCGAGCCTTAGCCTGGGGTAAGCGTGTCTTCTACACCACACCGCTGAAAGCCCTGTCTAACCAGAAACTCCGGGACTTTCGGCATCAATTTGGTGCCGATAAGGTTGGGTTGTTGACCGGAGACGTTTCGGTGAATCGAGAGGCACCGATTCTGGTGATGACCACCGAAATTTTCCGTAATATGCTCTATGGAACCCCGATTGGCGAAGTGGGCACCTCCCTCACCGATGTGGAAACCGTGGTACTAGATGAATGCCACTACATGAATGACCGCCAGCGGGGGACGGTTTGGGAAGAATCGATTATCTACTGCCCGAGGGAAATTCAATTGGTTGCCCTCTCCGCGACCGTTGCCAACAGTGACCAGCTTACTGATTGGATTGCTCAGGTGCATGGCCCCACTGACCTGATTTACTCCGACTTTCGTCCGGTTCCCCTGCAATTTCACTTTTGTAACCCCAAGGGGTTGTTCCCCCTCCTAGACGACAGTCAGACCAAAGTCAATCCCCGGCTGAAGGAAAAAAAAAGCCGCCCACCAGATAAAACTCGCCGCAGCAAGGATGCGGTTCCCTCCCTGGCCTTTACCCTCAGTCAGTTGCGCCAGCGAGATATGCTACCGGCCATTTACTTTATTTTTAGTCGCCGGGGTTGTGATCAAGCGGTTGCCGATCTAGGCAATCTCTCCCTGGTGAATCCTGAGGAAGCAGCGCAGTTGCAGACCCAAATTAAGGATTTTTTGCTGCGCAATCCCGACGCTGCCCGCTTTGGACAGGTAGAACCCCTGCACCGAGGAATTGCCGCCCACCACGCGGGCATCTTGCCCGCGTGGAAAGGATTGGTTGAAGAACTGTTCCAACAGGGGTTAATCAAGGTAGTCTATGCCACCGAGACCCTGGCCGCGGGCATTAATATGCCCGCTCGCACTACGGTGATTTCGAGTTTGTCGAAGCGGACGGATCTGGGACATCGGCTCCTTAACCCCTCGGAATTTCTCCAAATGGCAGGTCGTGCAGGTCGCCGGGGCATGGATCCCTTGGGGCATGTGGTCACCGTGCAGACTCCCTTTGAAGGGGCACGGGAAGCCGCCTACCTGGCAACCATCGGGGCAGATCCTTTGGTGAGTCAGTTTACCCCCAGCTATGGGATGGTGCTAAATCTGTTACAAATTCATACCCTGGAGGAAGCTAAAGAGTTGGTGGAGCGGAGTTTTGGTCAATATTTGGCCAACCTGTCTCTCAAACCCCAGCAGCAGGCGATCGCCCAACTGAAAGCAGAATTGGCTCATGTCCAGGCTCAGTGTGAAGCCGTGGACTCCCAACTCTTCCACCAATATGAAAAGTTGCGGGAACGCTTAAAGGAAGAGCAACGGCTGCTGAAAATTTTGCAGCATCAAAACCAGGAAGTCCATGCCAGTGATCTCGGCTTGGCTCTGACCTTTGCGGTTGCTGGTACGATCCTCAGTCTCAAGGGAGGGCATGTTGCCACTGCCCTTCCCCTGCCTGCGGTGCTGGTGATTAAAGCCCAGGGGTCAGGTCAGTTCCCCTACCTAGTTTGCTTGGGAAAGGATAACCGCTGGTATGTTGTGACGGTGGGGGATGTAGTGGGTCTACACGCTGAGTTTCCCCGTCTTACCGGGGTCGATGACCTTTGCCCTCCCCCCGAAATGCCCCTGAAACCAGGTCAAACCCGTCAAGGCAATGATTTGACGGCAGCGATCGCCCGACGGATTCCCCAACCCCCCCAACTGGAAATGGCTCCGGAGGTGAAAGTCCAACTCCACCAGGTTGAGATTACCCAATCCGAGGTAGCAGCCCATCCGCTGCATCAGCGCAGCGATCGCCCCACCCTGCTGAAACGGCAACGGCGGATTCAAGATCTCCAGGCAGAACTGGCGGATCGAGAGCAAAAACTCAACCAGCAGTCCCATCGCCATTGGGAAGAGTTTCTCTGCTTGATTGATGTTTTGAAATACTTCGAGTGTCTGGATGGGTTTGTGCCGACGGTCTTGGGACAGGCAACCGCCGCAATTCGCGGTGACAATGAACTGTGGCTAGGACTGGCCCTAATGTCTGGCGAATTAGACGATCTCGACCCCCATCATTTAGCAGCCGCCTGTGCGGCATTGGTCACCGAAGTTTCTCGCCCCGATAGCTGGACTCACTATAGTCTCTCGCCAGCGGTGGAAGCGGCACTCTCCAATCTCCGGAATTTACGACGTCAACTGTTTCAACTTCAGCGGCGCTATCAAGTAGTGATGCCCATCTGGCTAGAGTTTGAGATGGTCGCCCTCGTCGAACAGTGGGCACTGGGGGTTAACTGGGTTGACCTTTGTAGCAACACCAGCCTGGATGAGGGAGATGTGGTGCGAATCCTGCGGCGCACCCTTGATTTTCTCTCCCAGATTCCCCACGTCCCCTATATCCCAGAATCCCTACGTTTGAATGCTTACCGAGCCATGCATCTGATCGATCGCTTCCCGGTGAATGAAGTCAGCGATTAACCTCTCTCCCTGATCGCCGGAATTGCAGTCAGGATGGCTGTATCCAGCGTCAGTTCAGTATGTCTTCGTTCTCACCCAATCGTAGGAAGTCAAGGGTGAATCTACGGAAGCATACTGCTAGTAGTAGAGGCGGCGGCTTCTCCACCTCAGGGAGGGAATCAAGATGAAACGCACAATCCTAGTAACGCTGGCTTTATTGACCCTAATCATCGTGCCAGCCAGGGCAGAAAACCCAAACCAAGTCCAACAATTGCTAGAAACTGGGGCATGCCCAGGGTGCGACCTGTCTGGAGCAGATTTAACCGAAGCCCATCTGATTGGGGCTGACCTGCGTGACACCAACTTGCAGGGTGCGAAATTGGTCAATGCCAACCTAGAAGGGGCAGATTTAAGTGGTGCCAACCTCAAGGGAGCCAATCTCACCGGCGCGTTTGTTACCAATGCCACGTTGAATCAGGCCAACTTGACCAATGTCAACTTTACCAATGCCCAGTTGTTCCACACCGACGTGGCGGGGGCAGTGGCAACAGGGATTAACCTCAGTGGTGCCAAACTGTTCGGCACAGATCTGAATGTGGGCGGCAATTGAGTCCAGTTCTCCGGTACAGTGGTTGCTGGAGTCCTCTGAGCGCAAGTCTGGGTAGGGTCATCCCTACAAAGCTCTAGGTGATCGCCTGTCAGACAGCCTTCCAGAATTGGCGGATGACAGTTTGAGAATGTTCTAAGCAGCCTGATCCGCACCATCATTGCTATGCCCCAGTTGCGTGCCCTGATTTTTGATGTCGATGGAACCCTGGCCGATACCGAGCGGGATGGTCATCGGGTAGCCTTTAATTGTGCCTTTGCCGATGCTGGGTTGGATTGGGATTGGTCCGTCGCGTTATATGGTGAGTTACTCCAAGTCACAGGTGGCAAGGAGCGGATGCAGTTCTATTTAGATTGCTATCGATCGGACTGGCCGCGCCCCGCAAACCTGAAAGCCTTAATTGCTGATCTGCATAAGGCCAAGACCCACTACTATACCCAACTGCTAGCCACCGGAGCGATTCCCCTCCGTCCAGGGGTGCGGCGGTTGCTGGAAGAAGCCCGAAGTCAGGATATGCGGCTGGCGATCGCCACCACCACTACCCCGGCGAATGTAACGGCGCTGCTTAGCCATACCCTCCCGGCGGATGGCGTGTCATGGTTTGAGGTGATTGCAGCCGGTGATATTGTCCCGGCCAAAAAACCTGCCCCTGATATTTATCAATATGCCCTAGAGAAGATGGGCTTAGAAGCGGCGGACTGTCTGGCCTTTGAAGATTCTTACAATGGGCTGGTTTCAGCACAGCAAGCCGGATTGAAGACCGTGATCACGGTTAATGACTATACGCATGATCACGACTTTAGCGGAGCATTGGTCGTCTTAGATCATCTGGGTGAGCCAGATCAACCTCTGACGGTGCTCCAGGGAGAGGTGAGCTTGACCCCCTATTTAGATTTAGCGATGGCTGAACAATTGCACCGTCAACTCTGACGGATACCCCATGAATAGTCCCCATGAATAGCCTGAGTTTCATTCTCCGTCGGGTGCTGGCTGGTTACGATCTCTCTCCGGATGCAGGGGTTGTCTTGCTCCAGCAAACCGATGTCGGGGCGATCTCAGACATTCGGGAAACCGCCGATGCCCTTCGTCGTCAGCAAGTGGGTGAAACCGTCACCTACGTGGTCAACCGCAATCTCAACTTTACGAATATCTGTGAGCAGCACTGTGGGTTTTGTGCCTTCCGTCGGGATGAGAATGAGGCGGGGGCCTTCTGGCTGGATCAGACTCAGATTCTGGAAAAAGCTGCGGATGCGGTTAAGCGAGGGGCAACCGAAATCTGTATGCAAGGGGGGTTGAATCCAGGAGCTAAGCTTCAGGGAGCCTCCCTCCCCTACTATTTGCGGTTGGTGGCATCCCTTCAGGAGCACTTCCCCCAACTCCATCTCCATGCCTTCTCTCCCCAGGAGATTCAATTCATTGCCCGGGAAGATGGGCTGACCTATGGAGCGGTGATTGCAGCCTTACAAGCTGCGGGGGTCGGCTCCATGCCGGGAACGGCGGCGGAGGTGCTAGATGATCGAGTGCGGCAAATTCTCTGTCCTGAAAAAATCAGTACGGCCACCTGGATCGAAATTGTCCAAACGGCTCACCAACTGGGCTTACCGACCACCAGTACCCTGCTCTCTGGGCATATCGAAACCCCAGAACAACAGATTCACCACCTGACTCTACTGCGATCGCTGCAGCAACACGCACAGGCACAGGGATATCGTGGGATGACAGAATTTATTCTCCTCCCCTTTGTAGGTCAAGCGGCACCGAAGCCGCTGCGCCGTCGAGTCGGGCGAGATCAACCCGTGCTGGCGGATGCCTTGTTATTAATGGCGGTGGCTCGAATCTTTCTGGGGCGTTGGATTCCCCATCATCAACCCAGTTGGGTCAAACTGGGGCTGGCTGGAGCCACTGAAGCCCTCACCTGGGGGTGTGACGACATCGGTGGTACGCTCATGGAGGAACACATCACCACCATGGCGGGAGCCCTGGGAGGCACCTCTCTGGAACCCGCGACCCTCCAAACTGCCATCCATAGTTTAGGGCGTCCCGCCCAACAGCGCGACACTCTCTACCAACCCATCGGTGAACCGCAGTTACCACCCATGGTTGCCTTGCCGCTGTAAATGATCCACCTGTCTAGATTAGGAACCTGTTTAGATGTCACCGCTCAACCGATTCATCCTCTGCCTGCCCCTTCTCAGTTTTGGATGGGCGATGGCGGCAGTTGCTCAACCCCTCTCCCATCCAATTCCCTATGAAATTAGGTTGCGGGGCACGCCAGGAGCCAATATTGGGGGTAGCTATGCCATTCTCAACCCGGATGGTACCTATGCCACACAAAGCTTTGATGGCACTCTCCCCCAGGTGATTCAAGTCCAAGCACCTCGGACTGCAACGGTTTCTGCCAGCGGTGGTAGCTTGGTGGAAGCCATTGACTTGACCATCAGCATTTATCAAAATGGTAAGCTCTGCGCTGAAGCTAATGGGAGTGGACGGGGCAACTTTGTGACCACCGAATGCCTACCCTCCAGCCCTCAGAGTCAATAGCTGATCCATGCTGTTTAAAAGCGAGAAATTGTGGTTATTAAGCTGGTAAAGTGCAGCCGATTCCTGACTGACAGCAGCCAATTAATGACTGACAAAAGATTCAGGACTAGGGTCGTACTCCACTTGACCGAGAAATGCTATAACAGTCTAAGGGAGTGGGAAAGTGGTGCAGGTTCAATTATTAGAACTTCTGTATTATTAGAGCGCCTGGAAGAAACTCCGAGGTCGTCTTGCCAAGAACAATCATTTTAAAGGGTGTCTTCCTGTATTTCCAGACGACAACTCCAACGCAGGCATGGTGCAATAAAATATCGGAGCAAAAGGGCAAGTAGACATTATTTTCATCCAAATATCTGATTCGTAAATCTCAAATTCTAGCGACAGATTCATTATTTTTAAAATCTACTATCGCGATCTCAAAACCAGAAAAGTAATGCAGAGTCTAGCTTCAATCATCAATGAGGTGGACTCAACTGGCTAGACAATTTTGAGGAATCCATAAGCTCTGAAAATTGAGATCTCCATGTCTTAAATCAAGATTTTTTAGAAACGAACCGCTTCTAGAGAGACTTTGGCTTTGAATTGTGGACTGTACTGTTTACGTTTGTTACTCATGAACTACTCCTATCCTCTTTTGAGTGCTTCAGAGCTTAACCCCCTGTCCATTTTTGGGGACTACTTCAGTCCGCAGAGGTATAGCTCAAACCGTTCGGAAACTGTAAAATGTGTATAGCTCGTAGGGTTTTCCCCGTGTTTTAGTAAACATCCGAGTATCCCTGTGAGCTTCTCTTGGGAAGATCTCTGGGTGATGCACTTCACGCTTGAATGGGCGGATCACTATAGATATACATCAGATATACATCGTTTCAAACATAGTTCAGTTAGAGTGTCATTGGTAAGAGCATAATCTTTAGACACAGCCGCCATAATCGACTGCTATAAAAGTTATAGATAGGAGATTAATAATGGCAAATTTCACGCTTAAAACGGGTATAGATAACATTAATGGAGGAACTGGTAATGACATTTTTATAGCCACCTATAATGATGGAATGACTGGTACATTTGCCATTGGAGATTCTCTCAATGGTGACGCAGGCATAGATACGCTGAAGATTACCCCTATTCGGGGTAGCTGCAATCACACCACCTGACAACCTTTGGAGCAATATTGCCAATATCGAAAAAATTGTGATTTCCACTACAGATGATGGCGCACAAACCATTATCTCAGGTACTGCCTTTGAGGCAGCATTCGCGGCGGCAGGTATTGGTCTAACAACGACATCTGGTGCAGGTGCCATCACGACTGACATGAGTTCGTTTACTGGGGCTGTGTTGCTAGAAGCAACATCCAATGCAGGTGCGCAGACGGTTACGACGGGTGCAGGTCTTGCCACCGTGACAGCGATATCCAATGCAGGTGCGCAGACGATTACGACGGGTGCAGGTCTTGCCACCGTGACAGCGATGTCCAATGCAGGTGCGCAAACTATTGTTGGTTCAAATCTTTTTAAAGTGGCAGCGACATCAGCTGATGGTGCGCAAACGATTACCAGTACTGGCGCAGATTCTGTCAACGTGAAAGCAATATCGACTGCGGGTGAGCAGACGATTACGACGGGTGCAGGTGCAGATGTCATAACCGCAACGACAACTGCCGCTGCCGCCACTAATATAATTACTGCTGGGGCAGGCAACGATCTCGTTACCATCCTTGCTTCTGCCACAGGTAACTATACCCTCAATGGCGACGATGGTAACGATTATCTATTGGGTGGCGGTGGGAGTGGCGATACCCTCAATGGTGGTGATGGCGATGATACACTGTTAGGCAGCGCAGGCCACGACTTGCTCAATGGTGAAGTTGGCAACGATAGTCTGCGCGGAAATGACGGCCCTGATACCCTCGTGGGTGGTGATGGCAACGACACCCTTAATGGTGGCAATGGGTCAGACTCCCTCAGTGGAGGCATCGGCAATGATTCGCTGTTAGGGAGTGAGGGCAATGACACCCTGGCTGGGGGCGATGGCAACGATAGTCTTGATGGTGGGAATGGCACCGATAGTCTTGATGGTGGGAATGGCATCGACACTGTTGACTACACCGCTGCCGCACTTGGGATTGATATCAATCTGGAAACAGGAATCACCAGTGGTGGCACCGAAAATGATCGACTCGCGAGCATAGAGGGGGTCATTGGTTCCCAGGGGAACGACCACATCATCGGCGGAAGTGGAAATGATCACCTGGAAGGGCGTGGAGGAACTGATTCTCTCAGTGGCGAATCTGGAGACGACGAATTAATTGGCAGTGGTGGCAATGATCGACTGAGCGGTGGGAGCGGCTACGATACCCTCTCGGGGGGCAGTGGCAATGATCGGTTTATCTTTGACACGGGGGTACCGTTTGATAGCAGTACTATTGGCATTGATACCATTACTGACTTTGCCTCGGGTCAAGATTACCTGGTGCTGGATCGGACGACATTTACCCAATTGGGCACAACGGTCAGTTTTGCCGCCGTAGGCACGGAGGCAGACGCTGCCACCAGTGCGGCTCTGATCACCTACATCACCGCAACAGGAAG